>DATGFZ010000417.1:0-20540 GCA_035308805.1 Puia sp.
CTTAACGTGCTCATGCTTATGCTCTGGCTGTTTAGGGAGCACTTTTTTTATTTCCGGTTTTGTGGCGACATGTTTAACAGGCACTAGTTTTTTACCCGCAACATGTTTAGTTGGGGCTACATGTTTGACTGGGGCAACATGTTTTTTTGCAGCAACCACTTTTTTGGCAACTACTGGCTTTTTTGCCGGAGCAGCTTTTTTGGGAGCAGCCTTTTTCTCGACCTTTTTCGCAGCATGACGAATAGGCTTAGCCGCGGCTTTTTTTGCCGGAGCGGCCTTTTTGGAATTAGTGGCCTTTTTAGCAGGCTTTGCTGCTTTCTTCTTGATTGCCATAATGTTAATCTTTTTTTGTAACAAACACTTTTAAAGGAACATCATTAACTTCAATTTCAGTGCCATTGGCTATTTCGGGTACTAATTCGATTGCATCTGCCAAAATTTCGGCGCAAATATAGTTATTAAATTGAGTTATGGACTGTTTTAATGCAGAACCATCCGCAATTTTAACGGAAATCCGATCGGTCAGTTCATATCCGTTGTCTTTCCTGATTTTTTGAATTCTGTTTACCAACTCCCTGGCGTTGCCTTCATTAGCGAGTTCAGGAGTGATGGTAATGTCTAAAGCTACGGTAAGCAGATTTTTATTGGCTACTATCCAACCCGGGACGTCTTCGCTGATGATTTCCACATCATTGATTTGTAATATTAAGGTTTCGGAATCAATCAGCAAAGAATAAGAACCTTCTTTTTCTAATTTCGAAATGTCTTCTTGTGTAAAGGCTGCCAAGGCTGCAGACACCGCCCGCATTCTTGTCCCAAGTTTTTTGCCCAGTGCAACGAAATTCGGTTTGATCTTTTTCTTAATGAATCCTTCTGTGTCTTCCAGGTACTGGATCTCTTTTACGTTCACTTCACTCTTGATCAGGTCCTCTACGCTTGCCAGCTGATCTTTCATGGACGAATTGACAACAGGAATCAGGACCTTCTGCAGAGGCTGCCTCACTTTAATGTTTGATTTTTTTCTTAATGACAATATCAATGAAGACGTATCCTGGGCGAGCTGCATTCTTTCTTCGAGGGATCCGTCAATAGCACCTTCCATTGCCTTTGGAAAATTGACAAAATGAACTGATAATGTTTGAACTCTCCCTGAAACCTCGTTGAGATTTGTAAAGAGCCAGTCGCTGAAGAATGGAGAGATCGGTGCCATTAACAGCGAAACTGTTTCAAGACATTCATACAATGTTTGATAGGCAGAAATCTTATCGTGTTCGTATTCTCCTTTCCAAAAGCGACGTCGCGACAACCGAACATACCAGTTGCTTAAATGCTCGTCAACAAAATCTTCAATCAATCGTCCGGCGATAGTGGGCTCATAATCATCAAAGTTCTCTGTGACCCGTTTGATCAAGGTATTTAGTGAAGAAAGGATCCACTGGTCAATTTCGGGGCGATCGGCGACAGGGATATATTTTTCTGAAAAAGAAAATCCGTCAACATTGGCATATAGCGCGAAAAACTGGTAGGTATTATATAATGTACCGAAAAATTTTCGTTGTACTTCTTTTATGCCGTCAATATCAAACTTCATGCTTTCCCAGGGCGACGCATTGGTGATCAGGTACCAGCGTGTCGCATCTGCCCCAAACTGTTCTATCGTTTTGAAGGGATCAACAACATTCCCAACACGCTTACTCATTTTATTTCCATTCTTATCTAATACCAAACCATTGCTTACTACTGTTTTAAAAGCAAGTCCTGGATATTTATCATTTCCTGCATAGAGCCCTGCGCCGGCGAGGACTTCCTGAACCGATTCCTTTATCAAACTGCCGATGGCATGAAGCGTATAAAACCAGCCACGTGTTTGATCAACTCCTTCGGCGATAAAGTCTGCGGGATAATTTTGTGAGAAAGCTTCAATATTCTCAAAAGGAAAATGCCACTGGGCATAAGGCATAGCTCCTGAATCAAACCAAACATCAATAAGGTCAGGAACTCTTTGCAACGGCTTCCCGGATTTGCCTGACAATATGATTTCATCAACAAAGGGTTTATGAAGATCAAGAATACCCTGATGCAAATAATGTTTATTGACATCCCCACCCAGCACTTCATTTGCTTTTCTGATCCCAGCATTTAATTCTTCAATTGATCCAATACAAATTTCCTCACTACCGTCTGCTGATCTCCAGATCGGCAATGCCGTTCCCCAGAAACGGCTGCGACTTAAATTCCAGTCAACCATATTTTCCAACCAGTTTCCAAATCTCCCTTCACCGGTTGACCTCGGTTTCCAGGTAATGGTTTTATTCAGTTCCACCATCCTGCCTTTAAGGGCAGTCGTTTTAATGAACCACGCATCAAGCGGATAATATAAAATCGGTTTGTCTGTACGCCAGCAATGCGGATAACTGTGTTCGTATTTTTCTATTTTGAAAGCCCGGTTTTCCTTTTTCAGTTTTACGCAGATATCGACGTTCACGTCCACATAATTCGGATCGTCTTTATAATTTTTTACATAACGGTTGCTGAACTCTCCCATTCCGTCAATAAATTTCCCTTGCTTGTCCACCATTATTAAAATGCCGATATCAAATTTTTTCCCAACCCTGAAATCATCCGCCCCAAATGCAGGAGCGGTATGAACGATACCGGTCCCATCTTCTGTAGTAACAAAATCTCCCAACAAGACTTTAAATGAATTCGGGTTATTGATTTTATTTGCGGGGTAAGGAAGCAATTGCTCGTAAGAAATTCCTTCCAAATCCCTGCCTTTGAATGCTTGAGGGGTTTTCCCCCCGACTGCAAATGTTTTACCCCTGTTTTTTTTGATCCCTTCAGCCCTCTGTTCTTCGGTCATATCCAGGATCTCTTTGCCGAAAGGAAATGGATTTACCGATTCCTCAGCAATAGTGTATGATATATAATTCTCAACCAGGTCTTTGGCAAGGATTACCGTAATTGGATTTTCACCAGGGTGGTATGGAGATAAGACATCCACTGCACAATAAGTAATGTTGGCTCCAACGGTTAACGCTAAATTTGAAGGAAGTGTCCAGGGCGTAGTTGTCCAGGCAAGAAAAAATACATCCCATTTTGAATCAAAAGGAAGCTGGCTTTTATCGGCAACCTTAAACATTGCCACGCAACTGGTATCCTTCACTTCTTTATAAGTTCCCGGCTGATTTAATTCGTGCGAACTCAATCCGGTCCCCGCTGCCGGTGAATATGGTTGAATGCTCAGGTCTTCATACAATAATTCCTTGTCGTACAATTGTTTTAGAATCCACCATAGTGTTTCAATATAATTATTATCGAAGGTGATGTAGGGATTTTTTAAATCAACCCAATAACCCATTTTACTGGTGAGTTCATCCCATTTGTCTTTATACCGTAAGACAGCTTCACGGCACTTGCGGTTATATTCCTCAACCGAAATTTTTTTGCCGATATCTTCCTTGGTTATCCCCAATTCTTTTTCAACTCCGAGTTCGACCGGCAATCCATGAGTGTCCCATCCACCTTTTCGCTTTACCTGAAATCCCTGCATGGTTTTATAACGGCAAACCAGATCTTTCAAGGTTCTGGAAATAACATGATGGATACCCGGCATTCCGTTAGCGCTGGGCGGACCTTCATAAAAAACAAAGGTTTTGGAGCCTTCCCGTAAGTCTACGCTTTTTTGGAAAGTATTTTCACTATTCCATTTATTTAAAATTTCCTGGCCGATATGAGGAAGGCTAAGTTGTTGATATTCTTTATATTTTGTGCTTTTTGACGACATATTTCACCGGAAAAATAAAATGGGTGCAAAGTTAGCGAATGATGAGCAGAAAATTTTGTGCAAGCCCGCAAGATTTATTTTAATTCCTAATTTGTTAAAATTCAAAGGTTTTCCCGAGCGATTTTATTAATTATCCACAGCTACTTCCTTTGGCATAATTTATGGATTGTAACAGCCATAGGATCTACAAATATTTATTGAAAGCCATCATATCCAATTGACCAAAACAAAAAAATTAATTTACTATAAAGGTTGATTTGTGATGAATGAAAAATTTTTCTACGGTTTAGGGTTTAGGGGTTAAAAAGGGGGGTATTCCTACTCCCCTTTCCTCTTTTTATTGATGTTACCACAAAATGTAAATTATTTTAAAAGTTTTATCCGTAGCCATACCCGTTTTTAATCTCTGATATTTGCCTTAGAAGAACCCGATAAACAGACCGTCGCAGGGACGCTTTCGGGACTTATTTATTGCTATTGAGCTAACCAAGATTTCTGGAAAAACTTCCTTTTTAACCCGGACTTGAAAACCTTCATTCAGTGAAGGTTTTCTTTTTTATGGCTGTTTGGAGCGTAATAATTTATAAATTTTTATAGCGCCTATTAAAATCACAACAAATAGCGCGAGTCCAACCAATCCCCAAACCAGGCTCATGCTCTCCCTGACCACGGCAATCATGACAATGGCTACTAAAAAAACGGTTGCCACTTCATTCCAGATACGAAGTTGCTGAGAACTGTATTTGAACACTCCTTTTAATTGTTGTTTGAAAATGGTATGAAGGGATAGAAAATACAGGTATAAAAAAAGAACAAAAATCAATTTTATCAGCAACCATCTTCCCTGCTGGTCAAACAACAGTCTGTTCCAGCCTTCTGCGAACATTAAAATTGGCCCAAACATTAACGTGAGCAAGGCAGAGGGAATGGCGATGCCGAACCAGAGCCGTTTCATCATGATTGCAAATTGTTCGTGTAATATTTTTTTTACTTCATCGGTTTTTGTCTCAGCTTCTGTATTGTAAATAAAAAGCCGTGGCATGTAAAACATTCCTGCAAACCAGGTAACAATAAATATTATATGAAGCGCTTTCAGATACAACATAGTTTTTGGTTTTGATTTCCGGGCTGATCTTCAATTTTATTTACTGGCTGTATAACATCCTCGTGTCTCCTTGTTTATATCCTTCAATCCAATCTGCAATTGTTTTTACCCATAAGGGGTTTGAATTTAAGCAGGGTATCATTGTATACGTTTCTCCGCCGGCATAAAAAAAAGATTCTTTTCCGCGCATGGCAATTTCTTCCAGCGTTTCCAAACAATCACTTGCAAATGCAGGGCAAAGAATAATTAATTTTTTTATCCCTTCTTTTGGCATTTGTTCCAGACGCACATCTGTAAAGGGCTCCAGCCAGCCTTTGCCTAAGCGCGATTGAAATGAAACGCTGAATTTACCGGCAGGGATTTTTAATTTTTCCGTTACCAATCTTGTTGTAGTAATGACCTGGTGACGATAGCATGTTGCGTGCGCAGGTGAAGTAACATGGCAACAATCCATGGTTTTCAGACAATGATTCTTTGTCGGATCACTTTTTCGAATATGTCTTCCTGGCACACCGTGATAGCTGAATAAAATATGATCATGATCTTTTTCGAGAAAAGGTTTTATGCTCTCGCTTAGCGCATGAATATAATTTGCTTCATGATAATAAGGCCTGATAAAATTTAGTTTGAAGGAATATTTTCGCTTTTGATGAAGCTTTTTGGCATGCTCCACGGCAGTTTCATAAGATGACATGGCATAATGAGGATACAACGGGATGGCAAGAACCTCTTCCATTCCAGGGATTTTTTTTAATAAATTATTATATGCAAAATCAATTGTTGGATTTCCGTACCGCATGCCCATTTCTACAGGTTCGTCAACTTGTTGCTGAACTGCCTGCTGCAATTGCCTGGTCAATACAATCAATGGGGAACCGTCAGTTGTCCAGATGGTTTTGTAAGCCTCTGCCGATTTAGGTGCACGAGCGGGAACGATCATTCCTTCAACCAGGATTTTTCGAAAAAGATAAGGATAGTCAATCACCCTTCGATCCATCAGAAATTCATCCAAATATTTGTGAACATCTTTAACCGCAGTGGAATCAGGTGAACCAAGATTCATTAATACGATGCCAAGCTTATTTTTCATAATTAATCAATGCACAAATGTAAAGATTGCCATGTTGCCAATACAGAAGCCTGCCTATTAAATCCGAAAAATTGCCTGTCATGAAATAAACGGACTGACATTGCTCATTTTTTAATCTGATCAGAATCATCAGGATAAATGACATTTTTGTGACAGAAAATAATTTTTATGCAGATGTCAAAAGTTACTTTTGCTAATTCAACATGACGAGGCCTACAGACATATTATCATTTTTTATTGCCGGCATTAACTACAAAAAAACCGACGCTTCCATGCGCAGCGATTTTGCGATTAATGACGAACAATATGCTGCAATATTAAATGCTGCTCCGTTATTCGGCGTAAATGAATTATTTGTCCTGTCCACCTGCAACCGCACAGAAATCTATGGAATTGCCGAGAACGCGTTTTCTCTCATTGATTTGCTTTGTTCACAAACAAAAGGTTCAAAGAAACTTTTTGCAGAAATGACATATGTAAAAAACGGTAATGACGCAATAGAGCATCTTTTTAACGTTGGTGCCGGATTGGATTCGCAGATTTTAGGCGATTATGAAATTGTTGGACAAATAAAACAAGCTGTAAAATTTTCCAAGGGTTATGGTCGCATAAGTGCTTTTACGGAAAGATTGGTGAATTGTGTTTTGCAATCTTCAAAAGTTATTAAGAATCAGACTGCATTGAGTGGCGGGACTGTTTCCGTTTCATTTGCTGCTATTCAATACATCAAAGAAAAATTTGAATCGGTAACGGATAAAAAAATTTTATTGATTGGTACGGGCAAGATCGGTCGCAACACTTGCAAAAATTTAATTGATTATCTCGGCACAAAAAATATTACCCTTATCAATCGTTCGGAAGAAAAATCATTTTTGCTTGCAGTAGAAATGGGATTAACGAATGCTTCGTTTGAAAATCTACGGGAAGAGATAAAACAAGCTGATATAATCATTGTTGCCACAAATGCCAATGAGCCCATTATCCGCAAAGCGGATTTGAACGGTTGTGGGAAAAAAATGCTGATAGATCTGTCAATACCCAATAATATTGAACTTGCCGCTAATGAATTGCCGCAAATTACTTTGGTTGATGTGGATGAGCTGTCTAAAATAAATGACGCCACTTTGCAAAAGCGTGAAGCCGAAGTGCCGAAAGTGAAAGAAATAATTGCCATGCACATCCTGGAATTTTTAGAGTGGCATCAAATGCGTAAACATGTTCCCTTGCTGAAAGCGGTTAAAACAAAATTGAATGAAATCCATAGTAGCGATTTATTTGTCCGCTCAAATACCATAACTTCCCCTGTTAATTCTGAAGAAAAAATTCAACTTGTAATTAATGGTATGGCTACAAAAATGCGCACGCATAACAAGCAAGGCTGTTACTATATTGAAGCAATCAACGATTTTATTTCCAGCGACATAAACTAATTTTGCGAATCGTAACCGGTGAATGGTCAGGGTAATATAACCATCACTTTTCACCCGTGAACATTCTCCATTCACCATGCAGCATCCGCTAAAAATAGGAACCCGAGACAGTCAACTTGCCATTTGGCAAGCCACGCTGGTAAAAGATTTACTTAAAAGACAGGGGATTGACAGTGAATTGGTACTGATAAAAAGCGATGGTGATATTGATTTAAAAACGCCATTGTACGAAATGGGTGTGCAGGGAATTTTTACAAAAACATTGGATTCGGCTTTGCTAAATAATAAAATTGATATTGCAGTTCACTCCATGAAGGATGTACCGACGCAATTGGCTGATGGCATTGCACAAGGCGCGGTGATGAAGCGTGGAAATTATAGAGACATTCTCGTGAGACATGAAACGCCAGAAGAAAATACAAACGGGCATCTGACATTTCCCGTTTCACCCCCCACGATAGCAACAAGCAGCATTCGTCGTAAGGCACAGTGGCTTCATCGTTATCCAGATCACAGCATAGAAAATTTGCGCGGCAATGTAAATACGAGGTTAAGAAAATTAGAACAGAGCAACTGGTATGGAGCAATTTTTGCCGCAGCAGGACTGGAAAGGATCAACCTTCGTCCAAAAAATACAGTGGAGTTAGAATGGATGTTGCCCGCCCCGGCGCAGGGTGCCTTAATGATCGCATGCAGGGAAGAAGATATAAACACCCAGAAAAAATGCGTATTACTGAATGACAGGGCAACTGCATTATGCACAAAAATTGAAAGAGATTTTTTAAGAACATTATTGGGCGGATGCGCCACACCGGTAAGCGCTTTGGCCGAAATTGAAGAAGACGAATTATTTTTCAGGGGAAATATTTTTTCGCTTGATGGAAAGCAAAAACTGGAAACAGAAAAAATATTGCCGGTGGATAAAGCTGATATTATCGGAACAGAAGCAGCAAAAGAATTATTACAAAACGGCGCACAGGAAATAGCCGACAATATCCGCCATGCAGCAAAATAAAATCGTCATATTGTCGACCCGCCCGCTGCAAATTGAACTTATCAATAAAGCTGCGGAAAGAAATATACAGATTGAGTTCGTCTCATTTATAGAGATCAATGGCATCAAAAAAGATTCCCTGATCAAGAGAGTCCTGCATTTATCGCATCATCAATTAACAATAGTATTTACCAGCATGAATGCTGTTGATGCAGTTTTGCTTTTTTTATCAGAAAAAAGACCAGACTGGAAAATATTTTGCATCGGTTCAACAACCAAGAAATCCGTGAAAGAATATTTTGGTGAAAATGCTATTGCCGGAACTGCCGATTCAGCAAGTAGCCTGGCTGACGTAATCATAAATCACAAAGGTATTGACTCAGTTATTTATTTCTGTGGCGATAAACGGAGAAACGAGCTGCCAATGAAATTATTAGGGCATAATATTGAAGTGAACGAGATCGAGGTATACAAAACTTCGGAGACCCCTTATGCCTTTAATAAAAATTACGACGGCATTCTTTTTTATAGTCCAAGCGCAGTAAGCAGCTTTTTTTCTGTCAATAGAATAAACGAACAAACGGTGTTGTTTGCGATCGGCAATACCACGGCTGATGAAATCAGAAAATATTCCGCCAATAAAATTATTGTCGCCAAAGAACCGGAAAAGGAATTGCTGGCTGCTGAAGCAATGAAATATTTTGATTCTATTATTCACCGCTAAGCATTTACTCTTCATTTCAATGAAAAACGATCTATTATTGAGAACATTAGGGGGAAAATTAACCGAACGGACCCCGGTTTGGATGATGCGTCAGGCGGGGAGATATTTACCTCAATACATTAAGCTCCGCGAAAAATATTCTTTTTTCGAACGTGTCCAAAATCCGGAGCTCGCATGCGAAATAACCATTCAGCCCGTAGACATTATCGGCGTTGACGCCGCAATCTTATTTTCGGATATTTTGGTGGTGCCGCAGGCAATGGGACTGGAGGTGCAGCTGATAGAAAGCAAAGGACCTTTTTTGCCCCAGCCGATCAAAACGCATAACGATTTAAAAAGAATTTGCGTTCCTGACGTTCAAGAACAATTGAAATATGTTTTCGATGCGATTAAATTAATCAAACAGGAGTTAGGTCAAAGGGTTCCGCTAATTGGTTTTGCGGGCGCGCCCTGGACGATACTTTGTTACATGGTCCAGGGCAAAGGCAGCAAAACTTTTGATGAGGCAAAAGCTTTTTGTTACCTCCAACCGGAACTTGCCCACCAACTGTTGCAAATGATCACCGACACAACCATCTCCTATTTGAAAGCGCAGGTGCAAGCCGGAGCAGATGTTATTCAGATTTTTGACAGTTGGGGCGGATTATTGGGTAAAAATGATTTTGAAAAAATTTCATTGAAGTATATCGGGCAAATTGTTGCGGCGATAAAAGATGAAACACAGGTGATCGTATTTGCAAAAGGTGCGTGGCAATCACTGGAAAGCATGTCTGCGACAGGTGCTCATGGTTTGGGAATTGATTGGTGCATCGAACCGGAAATGGCAAGAAAACTTGCCGGCATTAAAATGATTCTGCAGGGAAATTTCGATCCCGCAAAATTGCTGTCACCAATCCCTGTCATTAAAAAAGAAGTAAAGCAGATGTTGCAGGCATTCGGAAATGGCAGACACATTGCAAACCTCGGCCACGGTATACTGCCAAATGTTCCGGTTGACCATGCAAAAGCTTTTGTGGATACTGTAAAAGAGTTTGGGTGGAAATAGGTTTTTATGAAACAAACATTGGTCCTTTATTTAACTTCGATGTATCGCATGCCTGCTGGGGTTAACTTTATTCAACGCACACGATAAATGGATACCAGATCAATATACAAAACCCAAACAAAAGAATTTCGCAGCCAATGGATTGCATTCATCAGTGATTTGCAAAACCAAATCTGCATGGCTTTGGAAGATGCCGACGGCAAGGCAAAATTTATCGAGGAGGAGTGGCAGCGCAATCCGGATGGCAAAGGAGGAGGTGGCAGGACAAGGGTAATTGCAAACGGGAAGGTTTTTGAAAAAGGAGGTGTGAATACATCAGTTGTTTATGGAAAGGTCACGGCCAAAATGCGCCGTGGTTTGCAGCTTGAGGGAGCGAAATGGTTTGCCTGCGGATTGAGTTTGGTGTTGCATCCATTCAATCCGTTTGTACCTACCGTGCACAGTAATTATCGTTATTTCGAATTGTATGATAGGGATGATAATGTTTGTGACCGTTGGTTCGGAGGCGGAACTGACCTGACTCCATATTATTTATTTGATGAAGATGCAATACTTTTTCACCGCACCTATCAAAACACATGCGATAAGTTTGATGAGAAATTTTATCCCTTATTCAAAAAAAATGCTGACGATTATTTCGTAAATGTTCATCGAAGTAATGAGCGACGGGGTATCGGTGGAATATTCTTTGACAGGAGAAAACCGGATGAGAAACAGGATTTAGATTTTTGGTTTAATTTCTGCAAGGCTTGTGGTCATGCATTTGTTGATTCCTATTTGCCCATCGTTGAAAAAAGAAAAAATACTTCCTTCAGTGATGAAAATAAGCGATGGCAGGAAATTCGCCGCGGACGATATGTTGAGTTCAATCTTATTCATGATAAAGGAACTTTATTCGGCCTAAAAACCAACGGCAGAACTGAAAGCATTCTAATGAGTCTTCCCCCAACGGTGAGATTTGAATATAACGATAAACCAAAAGCGGGAACCGAAGAAAATAAATTATTGCAGGTTTGTTTGGAACCGAAAGATTGGACTTAAAATAATTTGGCCCAAAGATACAAATGCACCAAGGAACAGGAAGAAACCTGGTACGCACTGCCTGCTCAGGTTCTCTATGGCAAAAAATAAATTGTATGTTTTTACAAAATCGAAACAGAATACTCCGCAGCAGCGCATCCATCAGAAGCCTCGTTGCCGAAACGGTATTAACGCCCAATGATTTTATCGTTCCCTTGTTTATTGATGAGGGTGAAAATGTAAAAACAGAAATAGCATCCATGCCCGGTTACTACCGGAATAGTTTGGATATTACCATTCAGGAAGTAAAAGAATTATGGACCCTGGGTTTGAAAAGCATCTTAATTTTTGTCAAGGCCAAGGATGAAACCAAAGACAACACGGGCAAAGAAGCATGGAATGAAAATGGCCTGATGCAAAGAAGCATCAAGGCAATAAAAGACGCCCTGCCCGAGATGCTGGTCATGACAGACGTTGCACTTGACCCGTATTCTTCTTACGGTCATGATGGAATTGTAAGAAATGGAGAGATTGTGAACGATGAAACGGTAGAAGCATTGGTCAAAATGAGTGTGAGTCACGCCAAAGCAGGCGCAGACTTTGTTGCACCAAGCGACATGATGGATGGAAGGATTGGTGCAATAAGAAAAGGATTAGAAGAAAATAATTATACCAAAACTGGCATCATGAGTTACAGCGCAAAATATGCCTCCTGTTTTTATGGGCCGTTTCGTGATGCGTTGGATTCAGCTCCGGGCTTTGGAGACAAGAAAACTTACCAGATGAATTATGCCAATCGTATTGAAGCCATCAAAGAAACTTTGATGGATATTGAGGAAGGAGCAGATATAGTAATGATTAAGCCTGCACTCGCTTATCTGGATATTATCCGCGAAGTGAAAAATGCAGTTCACGTTCCCGTTAGTGCCTATAATATCAGCGGGGAATATGCTATGATAAAAGCCGCTGCGAAAATGGGATGGATCGACGAGAACAAGGCCATTCTTGAAACATTAACTGCGATCAAGAGAGCAGGTGCTGATTTGATGGCAACGTATTTTGCCAAAGACGCAGCCAAGTTGTTAAATAAATAAACTACAGGCAATCAGAGCCCAGACGCTTTGAAGTAGCAGGGTGTCCCGGCGGCAAAAAAAATAATTATGTTTGAAAAAAGTGAGCAACTATTCTCTCGCGCCCAATGCTCCATTCCAGGGGGAGTGAATTCTCCCGTGCGCGCGTTTAAAAGTGTCGGGGGGACACCGTTATTTATTTCAAAAGCAAAAGGTGCTTATTTATTTGACGCGGATGGGAATAAATATATTGACTATATCGCCTCATGGGGACCGATGATTTTAGGCCACGCACATAATGTAGTGGTAAAAGCGATCCAGGAAAAAGCAATGCATTCCACTTCGTTTGGTGCGCCGACAGAATTGGAAATTGAAATGGCAGAATTGGTGATCAGCATGGTTCCTAATGTTGATTTAATAAGAATGGTAAGCAGCGGAACCGAGGCATGCATGAGCGCGGTACGGCTCGCACGCGGCTTTACAAAAAGAAATAAAATAATAAAATTTGAAGGTTGCTATCACGGTCATGCAGACAGCTTTTTAGTGAAAGCAGGAAGCGGAGTCGCTACCTTACACATCCAGACCGTTCCGGGGGTTACAGCAGGCGTTGCAAACGATACGCTCACTTGCCCTTATAATGAGTTGGCTGCTGTAGAAAAATTAGTTGCAGAAAATAAGAATCACGTGGCTGCAATTATCGTAGAGCCCGTTGCGGGAAATATGGGATGCATTTTGCCATTACCCGGATTTTTGGAAGGACTAAGAAAAATATGTGATGAAGAAAATATCATTCTCATTTTTGATGAAGTAATGACTGGTTTTCGATTGGCCTTGGGCGGAGCACAGGAAAAATTAAATGTAAACGCTGACCTTGTTACCTACGGAAAAGTAATTGGCGGCGGCATGCCTGTGGGTGCTTTTGGCGGAAAAAAAGAAATTATGGGGCACATTGCACCACTTGGAAATGTGTATCAGGCGGGCACTTAAGTGGGAATCCCATTGCCATGATAGCAGGCTACACCACATTGAAAATCCTGAAAGACCATCCAAATATTTACAGAGAGCTGGAAGAAAAAACAAATTACCTGCGGGATAATTTGCACAAAGTCTTTTTGGATGCTAAAATTCCATTTGTCATTAATCAATTCGGATCAATGATGAGTGTGCATTTCAGTGATCATGCGGTGAGCGATTTTGCCGGCGCGGCCTCGGCAAATAATGAGATGTTCAAAAAATACTTTCATGCCATGCTCGCTCGAGGAATTTATCTGCCTCCTTCCCCCTTTGAAAGTTGGTTTTTAAACAACGCACTTACAAAAAAAGACATTGATTATACTATTGAAGCAACGGAAGAAAGTTTGCGTGAACTATAGAAGGATTACGGGGCCTGATTTGCTCTTTATTCGGGAACTTGAATCACAACTGGTCATCATCCCGGCTTGCTGCCTTTGTATTCCCGCGGTTTAAGAATTTTCCTCAAACCTTAGTCAGCACAAAATATTTTATCTTACATGCGCATTGTCTATCCTTAGTTTATGAACAAAACACGTTTGGAAGCATTCAGTGACGGTGTGTTCGCCATCATCATCACCATAATGGTCTTGGAAATAAAAGTTCCCGCAGGAACGTCATGGGAATCACTGAAACCAATGGCCCCGGTTATTCTCAGCTACATGCTGAGTTTTTTATTTGTTGGCATTTATTGGGTCAACCATCATCACCTCCTGCATACAACAAACAAAGTTGATGCGTCTATTTTATGGACAAATATGCATTTGCTGTTTTGGCTTTCGCTGGTTCCTGTGGCAACCAATTGGATGGGGGAAACACATTTTGAATCACATCCCGTTGCCGTGTATGCCGTGTTGCTGTTGCTCTGCGGATTTGCATTTACCTTTCTCCAACTGCGTATCCAGAAAAAAAATGAGGACAATGAAAAATTAAAGCACGCCTTTGTCATTTTACGGAAAAAAGGGATTTTTTCAATCATTGCCTATTCCGCGGCGTTTGTTTTTGCATTCAGCAATACCACCATTTCCGGATTGCTTTTTCTAACGGTTTCCATTGCTTGGTTTGTACCCGATAGAAATATTGAAAAGGCCCTGGAAGATAAATAACCCGGATGAATTTTGCTCTTATCATAAAAAATGTTTCAAAACACATTCATCTCACAAAAGATGAAGAGAACCATTTTGTTTCTTTTTTAAAAGATGAAAAGATCAAGCGAAAGGAATTTATACTTCACGAAAATGAAATTTGTGAAAATTCGATTTTTGTCACCAACGGTTGTTTACGGGGTTACACGATTGACCATCACGGGTTTGAACATATATTACAATTTGCTCCGCCGGATTGGTGGATCGCTGATATGTACAGTTTAATCTCGCAAAAACCCGGTAATCTAAATATTGATGCCATTGAAGACACTGATGTTTTATTGCTATCAAGAAAAAACCAGGAGAAATTATTTACAGATGTGCCGAAATTTGAACATTTCTTTCGCATTATTACAGAAAATTCTTTGGTGGCAAATCGCCAGCGGGTGTTGGACAACATGACCCTGACGGCGCAACAGCGCTTCGCGGTTTTTTGTGAGCATTACCCAACGTTGATTGAACGGCTGCCGCAAAAATTGATAGCATCCTATATTGGCGTTACGCCTGAATTTTTGAGCAAAGTGAAAGCGGAATACTTCAGGCAACGGTGATGAACTGAAACCTCCCTGGTTTGGTTGCGAAACTGAACCTGTCTTCACATGGAGCAATTGGTTCTGATTTCTTAATCTACCTTATTGGATTTAACCCTCTTGTGGTCGGAAATTTGTGATTACAAATATTTATTTATGGCAAACACAGTACTGCATAAGGCAGCAACCCGCGGTCACGCAAATCATGGATGGCTTGACAGTTATCATAGTTTCAGTTTCGCAAATTATTACAACCCCGAAAGGATTCATTTCGGAGCTTTGCGCGTGCTGAATGATGACACCGTTTCGGAAGGGAAAGGTTTTGGAAAACACCCTCACGACAACATGGAAATTATTTCCATTCCGTTGCAAGGCGATTTGCAGCATGAAGACAGCATGGGCAATGTTGCGGTAATTAAGAATGGCGACATTCAGGCAATGAGTGCCGGCACGGGAATTTTTCACAGTGAGTTCAATAAAAATAAAAACGAACCGGTAAAATTTTTACAAATCTGGATTTTCCCGAATAAAAAAAATGTTGCCCCGCGTTACAGCCAGGTTACGTTGAATGTTGAGGACCGGCATAATAAATTGCAACAGGTTCTTTCCCCGGATGCCGGTGATGGTGGGGTTTGGATTCATCAAGATGCCTGGTTTTACCTCGGCAGGTTTGATAAAGACTTTTCTGTGGACTATGATTTGAATAAGAAAACGAATGGTGTGTATGTTTTTGTGCTGCATGGAGATGTCACCGTTGATGGTCAGTCATTGAATAACAGAGACGGATTTGGGATTTGGGATACGGATAAGATCTCCATCAAGGCTGATTCGCAGGATGCGGAGGTGTTGCTTATGGAAGTGCCCATGAATATATGAAGGTTCTTTTCAATTGACTCCTTCGGACGGTTTAAATCCTACAAATTAATTGATATGGAAAAAATTCAAATTCTTGTCCTTTGCAGTCACGAAGAGATTTTGCAAACCATCGTCAGATTGATCAACAACAACGAAAAATGGAACGCCACAGGAACAGCAGATGCTGAAAGGGCTATCGGGCTTTTTCATCAGCATACATTTGATCTTGTCTTATTGGGAAGCGGAATAAATGGCAAGGACGAAAAGAAATTGAGAAGAATATTTACTTATCAAAACCCGGAAATAAGGATCATCGAGCATTTTGGTGGCGGGAGCGGGTTATTGAGCAATGAAATTGAAGCAGCGTTGAGTGATAATGCCCAAGGCAATGTCAACGTGATTGATGATCCGTTCAAAAAATAAAAGTGTAAATTGAATTCATACTTAATGACATGGTCGAAGTCACAGGACAAATTAAACAGGCTCATTACAAGACGATTATCAGCAACGGAAGACATGAATCGATCGCTGATGAGCCGGAAAATAACGGTGGCACTGATTTTGGATTTGAACCAGTGGAAATTTTATGCAGTTCGCTTGCTGCATGCACCTGCATAACCTTGCAGATGTATGCAGAACGAAAAAAATGGAATTTAACTGGAGTTAAAACCCGTGTTATGCTTACTGGCAATGATGAAAAAAATATAAGCAACATACAAAGAGAAATTGAATTGACCGGTGATTTTTCTGATGAGCAACGCGAACGGTTGCTTCATGTTGCCAATCATTGTCCTGTGCACAAAATATTGCGCAGCTCGATTGAAATAGAAACGAAGTTGTCTTAAGGGAACGACAAATATGACCTGTTTCTTAATCACAACCCAGGAAGGTAT
The DNA here is from genome assembly GCA_035308805.1 of Puia sp. Lineage (GTDB taxonomy): Bacteria > Bacteroidota > Bacteroidia > Chitinophagales > Chitinophagaceae > Puia. The sequence goes on from DATGFZ010000417.1 coordinate 16,700, forward strand.
CATATGACCAAAAAATATACAAATGGAGAAGTCACCATAGTGTGGAAACCGACTCTCTGCCAGCATTCCACGATTTGCTGGAAAAATGCGACCGGGTTACCGGAAGTCTTTAACCCGATGATCCGGCCATGGATAAAACCGGAAAATTCCACCACAGAAAAAATTATCGACCAGGTAAAAAAATGCCCAAGCGGTGCATTAAGTTTCTATATGAATGATGAACCGCCGTTATAAATTATTTCATCTCCCCGGGAATAGCAGTTATCGTTTCCCTTCTACCGTTTCTTAAAACGGTAACCGGTAATCGCATTCCGATGGTTTTTTCCGTTAACAGCAAATGCAGGCTGTCAATACTTGAAACCGGTTTATGCTGGAACTCAACAATGATATCGCCGATACAGAATTCGCTGTTGTATGAATTCCCGTCGGGCACAATTTCAAAAATGTAGACACCGGTTTTTGTTTCCAACTTGTTGGCAGCGATCATTCGGGGAGTAAGATTTACCAGTTGAGCAGCTATTCCTAATTGGGCGCGTTTTACTTTACCCTGGAGAATTAATTGTCCTGCAATCTGAGCAGCAAGATTAGCGGAAATGGCAAAACATAATCCTTGCGCGGATGCAATCACAGCCGTGTTCACGCCAATAACTTTTCCCTGCGAATTCACCAGCGGGCCGCCACTATTGCCCGGGTTCAGGGCGGCATCAGTTTGGATGACATCATCTATCAATCGTCCGTTATTGGCGCGCAACGTTCTTCCCAGCGCACTCACCACCCCGGCGGTAACTGAGTATTGCAAACCCATTGGGTTGCCGATAGCAATGGCGATCTGACCAGCCTGCAATGCCGAAGAGTCTGCCAGCGTTAAGGCTTTCAGGTTGCTCTCGTCAATTTTAACTACGGCAATATCAGTTGAAGGATCAGTACCTTTTATCTCAGCCTTCACGCTTCTTCCATCGATAAATGAGATCTTAATACTTTCTGCATTTTCAATGACGTGGTTATTGGTTATAATAAATCCATCCGACGAAATCACAAAACCCGAGCCGGTTGCCGGCTGCGATGCTGATTTGTTTTGTTTATCGCGCATTTTTTTCTGTACCTCAATGTGAACGACGGATTCGGCAGCTGAACCCACGACACAGGTAACTGTTTTTGAATAAGCATCGAGCAATGGCAGATCATTGGAGTCATTGCTCAGAAATGAAATTATATTTTCCATAAAAACCTTCAATCAAAAAATCAACCACACTTGTTTGGATGACTTTATGACATTTTCAGAGGAGATTTTGGTAAAACATCAGCACTTCAAAAGATCTTCGTCCGGCATGTAGGTCATGCAACGATCATATGCGCCGCCCGTTGTGTCACCTGAATTGGTTTAATAAAAAAAGCCGGCTCATCAGTCGGCTTTGATTGAATTAGAAATTTTACATAAAAAATTGCTCAGAGACTATTTTGTCATCTTTCACATTATAGACGCAGAGCTCTTCCATTTTTTCACGCTTTTTTCCCTTCATAGTCATATCCATAGATAATTTTAAGGCAAATGAATTTCCGGTTACCAAAGGTTCTGAAGTTGTAATTCCATAAACCTTTTCTGTCATTGACTCAAACCTGTGACCTTTTTCAATAATGGCTTCCAACCCCTTTGTTTCCCTCGGAAAGTCAGGTGTTCCCTGCGGTTCGATACTAATGGCATCTTTTGAAAACAATTCTTTTTGCGCAGTTTCAATTTCGCCTTTGGTGCACAATTCCGCTAACCTTTTTGCAATTTGTTCTGTTTTCATACTTATAAATTTTTAGATGAATAAAGTTTCAATCACCAGCTGACTGAAATAAGAACCAGGGGAAAAACCGTGCCGGAATTCCTTATACATTTGGTAAACAGTATAGGCAATCTCGAAAAATAAAGGCAAATCAGTCGTAACTTTCTATAAATTTTTTTATGAAGAAAACCACACCATGCATGACCCTGCTGATTTTAATCGCATTGGGAATGGGTTGCCGGCAGCAACCGGCTGACAACACGCGGGCAGCCATTGACTCGCTTAACAGCGCAATTAATCATCTAAAACCAGGGCTTGGGGAGTTCATGTTACAAATAAAATATCATCATGATGAATTTGGAAAAGCGTTAACCAATAAAGATTACGGAAGAATGAGTTATGAAATTGATGAAATCAAGGAAACAACGGATAAAATAAGGCAGTTGAACATCACCAACGACAAACTCCAAAAACCTTTTGTATTCTTCTACGAGAAGTATTTGGAATCGCCATTGAAAATTTTATCTGACGCGGCTTCAAAAAAAGATGATGCGACGTTGAAAACAAATTATGTCGGATTGACCAGTAATTGCAATTCCTGCCATCGAGAAAACAATATGGCGTTTATGAAGATTGCAGAGTAGACCATGAGAAACAAAAAATAAGGCATGAGAAAATCTTTGAAACCTGCTCTTTGCTGACCCGGGCTCCGGCTTCCCGGCATATTAATGAAACAACAATTCACAAGGTTTTAAACCAGTGTGGTTTTTAAAGGCAGTGGAAAAATGTGAGATTGAGGAATAGCCAAGCATGACGGAAACATCTGTTACGCTTAACCCTTTTTCGTAAAGCAGGTATCTTGCGTGTTCCATACGCTGACCCTGGTAAAAATCAAAGATGGTGGTGCCGAATATCTCTTTAAAACCTTTTTTAAGGTAACACTCATTGATGGCAACTTTACGGCTTAGCGCTTTTATTGTCAATGGCTCACCGATGTGCTGGAGTAAAATTTCTCTTGCCTTGATTATTTTTTCGCGGTCGGCTTCGTTGGCTAAAAATTTACATTGGAAAGTTTCAACCCCTTTTTCGCCAAGCATGCATTCCAGGCTGTACAAAAGCAACATTTGCGTTTGTGCATTCACATAAATATTTTCAAAGCTGTCCTTATAATTATGGTTCAGTAAAACTTCCAGAATCATACGGCTTCTGCTACACAACGATAATATTTTTGAAAAGGAAGACTGATGGGTAAAGTGAAGAATATCGTCCGTAATGCTAGGGTATGATGACTTCCCTGATTTTACAAACTGTAATAAATGGACAGGGGAAAAAGTGAAGCTGAGTACATCAACGCTTTCAGTTCTTTCACCGCAATTGCGGGAAGCATTTAACTTGCATTGATCACACTCAGTTTCTTTTTGTCTGCAATAAACATTCCCTGCGATGCAAAAACGCAATTCAAAAAAATTTTCTTTTGGTTTGTCTTTCTTGTAGTGATATACCATCATGCCCAAGTCTTCCATATTCCAGAGCGGATTTTTTTCATAACGTTTAATGGAGTATTGGACGGAGCCCGGGATCTGCCTTTCTTTTTCATAAAGCAAAACCATTTGATCCTGCATAACAGGATGTTTGTAGGCGAGATCGATTATATCAAGGGGTTGATGCATAACGAACCGCAAATTTACAACGGCAAAGCCACATTTGGCGAATTTTTCAACATTAAAATCACTTCATTTGTTTTATGACTTTCATATGACTTTAGTTAACTCAGGTCCTGAAAAAATTCAGATCGGACAAAGTGTATTTCGTAGGAAATATTCCAGTAAAATGAGCACAGAAAAGTAGAAAAAAAGAATAAAAATCGTACTCAAAAAAGCGGGTGGGCGCCTAAATTTTCGTACATTTGCACACTCCGTAAAAATTTACAAATAACGAGAATTATTCTACCTGAAATATGAGCGAGATAACACAGGAAATTCTGCCACCGGCCAGCAATGACTATGGTGCAGAAAGTATCCAGGTTTTGGAAGGTTTGGAAGCAGTTCGCAAACGCCCTGCCATGTATATTG
>DATGFZ010000418.1:0-9247 GCA_035308805.1 Puia sp.
AAATAACGTATATGTCTATGCAAAAAAGACAGATAACTCCGCCCAGCTTATTAAAGCATTGCTTTACAAAATGAATTTGCAGGAACAAAAATGGGAGGATGCGGCAAAGATCAATATCGATGATTTACACAAGGAAATAAGAAGCGCCAATGAACCGGTAAAGTCAATTCTGGAAAGCATTCTTGCTGAAATTTACTGGCACTATTTTCAGCAAAACCGATGGAATTTATATGACAGGACAAAAACGGTCAATTTTACAAAAGAGGACATTGCCACCTGGTCTATTGATGATTTTCACAAAAAGATAACCGAATTATATCTTGCTTCTGTCCATAATGAATACGTATTAACGCAAACAAAGCTCGAACGCTTCGATCCCATAATTGTCAAAGGAAATGCCCGTTACCTGCGCCCGACATTGTTTGATCTGCTTGCTCACCGCGCATTGGAATATTTTAAAAATGATGAAAGCGATTTTACCAGGCCTGCTTACATGTTCGAAATAGACCATGCAGAAGTCTTTGCAAATAAAAGCGTCTTTGCCCAATATCATTTTACTTCGCCAGATTCATCCTCATGTCATTTTATAGCATTGAAACTTTTTCAGCAACTGATATTATTTCATTTAAAAGATGAAAAGCCGGATGCGTTAATTGATGCCGACATTGAAAGAATTCAATTTGCCAGCCAATATGCTGTTTTAGAAAATAAAGATGAATTATATTCTACGGCTTTGGAAAATATCACCGTTCAATACGGTAATGAATCTGCCGCCGCGCAGGCCTGGTATCTTCAGGCGGATCAATATGCAAATAAGGCAGCGGAGTATGATGCGTCAAAAGATACGGCTAACCGCTATGCCTATCTGAAAGCGAAATCAATTTGCGAAAAGGTAATCCAGCAAAAGGACAGTTCGGAAGGCAAATCGAATTGTGAAAGCCTTTTGCGCACTATTCTTGGCAAGGACCTGAATTTGCAAACCGAAAAAGTAAACGTTCCCGGTGAGCCTTTCAGAACGTTGGTCAGCTACAGAAATATTACACAATTATATTTCAGGATAATAAAATTGGAGCATCAGCAAAAACTAAATCTTACCAACATTCAATGGAACGGCAACTATTGGAATAACCTGATGGATTTACCGGTGACAAGAGCTTTTTCACAATCCTTCCCCGAAACAGGGGATTATCAACTGCATCGCGCAGAAATCAAAATCGATTCGTTGGCTTTTGGAGAATATGCATTGCTTGCCAGTGTTGATCCAAATTTCAACATGCAAAAAAACCTGATGGCAGTTGAATATTTTTATGTTTCAAATATTGCTTATATCAATAATGGACTTGATTATTTTGTGTTGAACCGGGAAAGCGGGCAACCGCTTGCCAGAGCAAATGTGCAATTCTGGTATCCATATTTCGATCAACAGCAAAAAAAGTATATAGAAAGAAAAGGAGAGAACATCATCACCGATAAAAATGGTTCTTTCCAGGTAAATCCCCCGAAAACCAAAAACAACAATAGCTTCAGCATCGAGCTCACGTCGACCGATGATCATTTATTTCTGAACGATGAAATGCAATCAAATTCTTATCGCGATGATCCGGACAATGCCGCCGATAAAGCCAGTTACGAACAAGAAAATCTAAAGACCTTTTTTTTCACAGACCGGTCTGTTTATCGCCCGGGACAAACCGTTTATTTTAAAGGACTCGTTCTGACAAAAGATTTTGTTTCCCATCGGTCAAAAACTCTTCCTCAATTCAAAACAAAGGTTATTTTGTACGATGCGAACGAACAAAAAGTTGATTCGGTTTCAGTCACCACAAACGATTTCGGTTCATACAATGGGAAATTTAAACTTCCTGAAAACCTATTGAACGGTGAATTTAGCATAGCCGATGACTCTACCGCCAATGATCAAACATTTTCAGTTGAAGAATACAAACGCCCGAAATTTTATGTAGCATTTGAAAAACTGAAGGGAACATATCATCTTAACGACAGCATCAAAATAACCGGTTCGGCAACAGCCTATGCCGGAAATAATATTGACGGGGCAAATGTAAAATACAGGGTCGTGCGGCAAGCGCGTTATCCCTACCCGTGGCTTTATTCCCGTTGGGGAAGTCCGCATGGCAGTTCGCAGGAAATCATACACGGCGAAATGAAAACAGGCGCTGACGGAAAATTCTCAATCTCATTTAGGGCAATGCCGGATAAAGCCATAAAAAAAGAATTGGAACCGGTGTTTGAATATGCGGTTACGGCCGATGTAACGGATATCAACGGTGAAACAAGAAGCGGCGAAACCCAGGTGCCAATCGGCTATAAAGCACTAAACCTTTCCATTGATCTTCCGCAGGGAGACAATATCCCTGCCGGCAGTTTGAAAAATATTATCATCAAAACAGAAAATCTTTGGGGAGAATTTGAGCCAGCAAAAGTTGATGTGGCTATCTACAAATTAAGATCGCCATACAGGTTGATCCGTGAACGTTACTGGCAACGTCCGGATCAGTTTGTCATGAGCAGGGAAGAATACCTGAAATATTTTCCAACTGATGAATACAACAATGAAGCGCAGAAAGAGACCTGGGAAAAAACAGATAAAGTTTTTGAAACAACAGACTCATCAAAAAATAGCGCTTTATTCAACATCAACCATTCACCATTCACTTCCGGCTGGTACCTGATCGAAGCCACTTCAAAAGATAAATACGGAGAAGATGTCAGGAACATTAAATACATCCAGCTTTATGATCCGAAATCAAATATGCCTGCAAATCCCCAGTACAACTGGATTTCGGACAATGAACAGAGCGTTCAGCCTGGCAGTAGAGCAATCACCAATATCGGCACTTCTGCAAACAATGTTTTTGTGATTGAGCAGGAAAAGAGAACGGAAGTCAGGAGCCGGATGCGAGCAATGGAAGATACGACCGAACAATACCATTTCATTTTATTAAGTAATGAAAAAAAATCTCAGGAAGTTCCAATTACTGAATCAGATCGTGGTGGTATCGGCGTAACCTACGTATTTGTAAAAGACAATCGTTTTTATTCCGGCAATAACATCATTGATGTCCCATGGACGAATAAAGAACTCAATATCAGTTATGAAACTTACCGTGACAAAACTTTACCGGGCAGCGAAGAAAAATGGAGAGTTAAAGTCAGCGGAAATAAAAAAGAAAAGATTGCTGCGGAAGTTTTGTCAGCCATGTATGATGCTTCGCTTGATCAATTCAAACCACAAGGCTGGAGCAAGCCGGATATTTATTTCAATTACCATTCCGAAAATAATTGGAATGCCAACAACAATTTTATAGAGATTGAATCGCAAGGGAAAGATCTGGAAGATGATACAAATTATTTCTTCCAGATAACTTATGATCGGCTACTTAGTGCCCCTATGAATATGAGGGTTCTGAGAATTAGAGGTATCTCTTCAGTACCGCAAACTTTAAATGGAAAAGCTAGCGGGGTATTGATATCAAATAGCGAAAAAAATCTTGGTCAGGCTGGTATATATGGCTTTAGTGCTCAAAACAAAAGAGATATTACTGGGGCAGTGGAAATGGTAAAATTTACTCCACCCAAAATTGTAAAAGATGAAGAAGCCGCACAAGAGCAAAAACCTCCTGGAAATGAGCAACCAGAAGTCCGGATTCGCAAAGACTTTTCCGAAACTGCTTTCTTCTTTCCTGATCTGCAAACAGATTCATCGGGCAGTGTTGAATTTTCATTCACCATGCCGGAAGCAATCACCCAGTGGAAATGGATGACCTTTGCTCATACAAAAGATCTGGCATTCGGTTATTCAGAAAAAAATATCATTACGCAAAAACAATTGATGGTTGAACCAAACCTTCCAAGATTTTTGCGCGAGGGAGATAAAATAGAACTCAGCGCCAAGATTGTCAACCTCACAGATTCCGAAATGACCGGTCAGACCGAGCTGCAACTTTTTGATGCCACAACCAATGAACCTGTTGACGGGTTATTCATTAACCGCGAGGCAAATCAATACTTTACTGCCGAAGCAAAACAGAGTGTGCCGGTAAATTTTTCCATTGATGTCCCTTATCAGTTTAATAAACCGATAACTTACCGGATCATTGCACGTTCAAACAATATGAGCGATGGCGAAGAAGCACCATTGCCCATATTGAGCAACAGCGTGCTGGTAACAGAAAGTCTTCCGCTAAACATACACGGCGCAGGAACAAAAAATTTCAAATTCGAAAAACTGCTTCAAAGCGGTAACAGTGAAACACTGAATCATCACGCACTCACTGTTGAGTACACGGCAAATCCGGCATGGTATGCAGTGCAGGCATTGCCGTATTTAATGCAATATCCTTACGAGTGCGCCGAACAGACATTCAATCGTTTTTATGCCAATGCCCTGGCATCGAAAATCGTTTCTGCTAATCCGAAGATCAAACAAGTATTTGAAAAATGGAGCACCACAGATACCTCTGCGCTGCTTTCCAGCCTGCAAAAAAACCAGGAATTAAAATCAGTGCTGCTGGAAGAAACGCCCTGGGTCGTGCAAGCAAAAAACGAATCAGCGCAGAAAAAAAACTTGGGTTTTCTTTTTGATATGATAAGGATGCATGGCGAGTTGCAGTCTGCATTAAACAAATTAACCGAAATGCAGTTGGCTGATGGGGGTTTTACCTGGTTCAAAGGTGGTGATGATGACCGTTATATATCTCAATATATTGTCGCAGGGATCGGTCATTTAAAAAAAATGAATGCCCTGCCCGAATGGGCCAGCGAAAAAATAGGACATTTTTTATCCAATGCCATTGCTTATCTCGATAGCAAAATAAGAGCAGACCAGGATGAACTCATAAAGAGCCGGTCCAACCTTGCAGATGATCAACTTGCTGATATACAAATTCAATATTTATACCTGCGCAGTTTTTTCCCGGAATATCCGATTCCCGGAGAAACATTTAAAGCAATGAATTATTACCGGAAACAATCCCAGCAGTTCTGGTTGCGGCAAAATAAATATATGCAGGCGATGATCGCGCTTTCATTATTCAGGACGGGCGATATCAAAACAGCAAAAGATATTCTTACATCATTGAAACAGAACGCGATCGTTAGTGAAGACATGGGAATGTACTGGAAAGAAAATACGGCAGGTTATTATTGGTATCAGTCACCGGTTGAAACACAATCATTATTGATTGAAGCCTTTGCGGAAATTACCAATGATGCCGCATCGGTTGGTCACATGAAAACATGGTTGCTCAACCAAAAACAAACCCAAAACTGGGAAACCACCAAAGCGACTGCGGACGCATGTTATGCGATGTTATTACAGGGTGCCGGTCTGCTTACAGGAGAAAGCAACATTCAGGTTCGGTTGGGCAGCACCCTTATATCGTCAGATGAAAACAAAACCGAAGCAGGTACCGGCTATTTTAAAAAGACAATTGACGGTAATTTCGTAAAACCGGGAATGGGGAATATTACGGTAACCAACTCCTCAAATCCCCCCGGAAGGGGCGCATCGGAGAAAGGTGCCTCATGGGGCGCCGTGTACTGGCAATATTTTGAAAATCTTGATAAGATCACCCCATCGGCAACGCCCCTTCGGTTAATTAAAAAATTGTTTATTGAAAAAAATACAGATCGTGGTCCGGTATTACAACCTGTTGAAGAAAACGCGACATTAAAGATCGGTGATAAAGTAAAGGTGAGAATTGAATTGCGTGCTGACCGTGACATGGAATATGTACACATGAAAGATATGCGCGCATCATGCATGGAGCCGGCAAATGTATTGAGCGAATATAAATGGGAGGGTGGTCTGGGATATTATGAGACCACAAAAGATGCAAGCACGAATTTCTTTTTTGGGAAGCTGCCCAGGGGTACCTATGTTTTCGAATATCCGTTGTTGGTAACAGCGGCCGGGAATTTCAGTAATGGAATTACTACCATTGAGTGCATGTATGCACCAGCGTATACCAGTCACAGCGAAGGATTTAGAATTAATGTTGAATAACAATTGCCCACAGATTATGCGGATTCCATAGATAAATTTAATTGATTCGATCTGTGAACATCTGCGAGACAAAAAATGCAAACAGAGATTATTATTATAGGACAAGGAATCTGCGGAACTTTTTTAAGTTATTATCTGAAAAAAGCGGGTGTTCCATTCCTTGTTATTGACGAAGAAAGATCAAATACCGCTTCAAAAGCAGCAGCCGGAATTATCAATCCAATTACCGGGCGGCGAATGGTAAAAACATGGATGATTGATGAATTGATGTCCTTTGCAAAAAAGGCTTACACGCAAATTGACCGTGAACTGGGTATTCATTGCATTGCCGAAACAAACATTATCGACTTCTTCCCTACTCCGCAAATGCGAAATGCCTATTTAAAAAGATTTGAGGAAGACCCCGAGTACCTGATGTTGCCACAAAACGAAAATGACCTCAGGGAGCATTTCAATTACGATTTTGGCTATGGAACCATAGAGCCTGTGCTGCTGATTACAATCAATGAGCTGTTAACTGCTTTCAGGAAAAAATTATTGGATGAGCATCTTTTGATCGGAAAGTATTTTATTATTGATGAACTCAAAGTTTCGGAAAATAAAATTCAATATGAAGATATAACCGCAGACAAAATTATCTTTTGTGACGGAATAGAAAGTTTTTCCAATCCATATTTTAGAAATTGTCCTTTCGCGCCAAACAAGGGAGAGGTACTTATCGCAGAGATAAATGAATTTCCATCAACCCATATTTTCAAAAAAGGAATAAACATTGTACCCTGGAAAGAAAACCTGTTTTGGATTGGCTCCTCTTATCAATGGGAGTTCTCAGACAATAAAACCACAGAAAGTTTTCGCATGCAAACCGAGTCTGTACTTCGCACCTGGATAAAAACAGATCTAAAAATCATCGAACATTTTGCATCAGTGCGCCCGGCAACATTGGAACGCCGCCCATTTGTGGGTTTTCATCCGACTTATAAAAATGTCGGGATTTTAAACGGAACGGGAACAAAAGGATGTTCCCTGGCTCCTTTTTTTGCAAATCAGCTGGTTGATCATATTGTCAACAATTCGCCATTGAGCGCCGAAGCGAACATCAACCGGTTTGACAAAGTTCTTAGCCGTAAATAGTGGAAAGTAAATATTCTCTATACGATTGCTTTTCTTTTGGTAAAAATTGCTTTTTCAGTATTTACTGACGATCTTCTTAGAACAGTAAGTTTACCCTTTAATACATTTAACGGATCCTGGTTTAACACGCGCGTCATCACTTCATACAGGTCAGGTAATTCGTGTTTAAACCTGACAGGAGTTTCAAAAAACATTTCCACGGCCACCGCCCAGAATTCATGGTAATTGGTTGCGGCATAATCCCCCAATAAATTTTTATTTCCCTGTTGCATCCCGGTGAAGATCGGCTTGGCAATTTTTGAGAAATTAGGAAACTCTTTTGTAAATATTTTATCCTGCTCCGTTGCCGTAATAAAATTCACATATGCCAGTGCGTGCCCCATTTCATGCAAACCAATATTGCAATCCGCCATTTGCCCGGATAATCCTTTAATAAAATTATCCCACGACAAATAAATCCCGGTTTGGTCAACATGCCCCATGAATGGCCGCGAATAAAATCCGTAATGATAATCATCCCGCAAAATGAAAATGTCTCCGAAATAGTCCAGCATAAATTTGTCAAGCCCGAATGTTAACTGTACGGCGACAGCGCTGACAAGTATCGGCATTTGCGTACTTTCCTGAACCTCAATGTAGTGAAAGCGTTTTGATTTTTTAAATAAATAGGTTCTGAACAAAAATTTTCTCTGATCTTCCAGCCCAAGCCTGTTATAATATTTAACGTGGCTCGATATGACAGCATGATAAAATGTTTCGCTGGATAGAAAATTCCGATACTGTTGCTTGATGTATATCTTGTTATACAGGTAAGCGACGGGTTTATGGAGAATAAGTATTCCCATAACCAATGAAGCAATAATAATAATTTCCATAAGGTCCATTCTTTTTGTAATTGAGGATTAACAATCTTTAAGATTGGGTCTCATTGGCTTGGATGGAACCATTATTTCTCAGCTGGTAAGAGCAAAAAAGGTATGGATAGTTTAATCAGAGGAAATGAATAATAGAAGGTCATACAAAGTAAAAAATATTTTCAAAAATTCGAAATAGAAACTGCTTTTTTTTGCAACTTTCATAACTGTTTGATGATTAAGTTGTTTCCTGCCGAATAATTATCCTGTCGCAGTTTTAAATTACCTTTGCAGCTCTTGTAAATAATATAAAAAGTTTTGGATGTACAGAACACATACCTGCGGAGAATTACGAATTACAGATGTCGGCGAGAAAATTACACTGGCCGGATGGGTACAAACCATTCGGAAGTTCGGAAGCATTACGTTTATCGATTTACGGGATCGGTATGGGATCACCCAGCTTTTATTTGGTGAGGAGTTGAATAAGGATTTAGATGAAAATCCTTTAGGAAGAGAATTTGTGTTGAGTGCAACGGGAAAAGTTTCTGAACGCATCAACAAAAATAAAAATATTGAAACAGGGGATATTGAGATTATCATTTCAGCATTTCAGGTTCTTAATAAATCAGCGATTCCGCCCTTTACCATAACCGAGGAAACAGATGGCGGAGAAGACCTGCGCATGAAATACCGTTACCTCGATCTGAGAAGAAATCCCGTAAAAAAAAACCTGGAGCTGCGTTATGCAGTTAATCGGGCTGCAAGAAATTATTTGCATCAAAATAATTTCATGGATATTGAAACTCCTTTTCTTATTAAGTCAACGCCCGAAGGTGCCAGAGATTTTGTTGTTCCATCAAGAATGAATGCCGGACAGTTTTATGCACTGCCGCAGTCCCCGCAGACTTTCAAACAGCTATTGATGGTGAGTGGTTACGATCGTTACTACCAGATTGTGAAATGTTTTCGTGATGAAGATCTGCGGGCCGACCGCCAGCCTGAATTTACACAAATCGATTGTGAAATGAGTTTTGTCGGGCAGGAAGACATACTGACAATGTTTGAAGGCATGATTAAATTCATTTTTAAAGAAGTGAAAGGAATTGATTATTCTGAAACCATTGAACGCATGACCTGGGATGAAGCGATGTACAATTACGGAAACGATAAGCCGGATACCAGGTTTGAAATGAGGTTGAAACATATTGAAGAACTGACAAAAAATAAA
>DATGFZ010000419.1:0-2069 GCA_035308805.1 Puia sp.
CATGATAAAAGAAATTGAAAACACAAATCTTAACTTAACTCACTAACCTTTTGGTCTCGAATATGGGGAGTGATATACGTTGACAGATTTGAATTAAGCGTAAAGAGAAGTGAAGGAAGATTAAAGTATAAAGACTTAATAAAAAAGGAAGCATTATAATGCTTCCTTTAATTTACTTAAAGCAACAACTGTATCTTTTGAATATTTTTCTAATTCTTCTGGTGGAACAATTTTTATTGGAGCAACCGCTGATTGAATAGTTTTTACAGCTTTATCATACTCCTTAAATAATTTTTTTTCTTGCGGATACCATAACAACAAATCGTATCTTATACCATTGTCAACCGCGTATTCTTTTAACTTTGTCAAATACCCGAAATAGGTAATTGATTTATTTTGTATTTCCTGTTCTTCTTTTAAATCAAAACTGACCGCCTTAACCAAATTAGTGGTTCCATTTTTCCATGAAACATCAAACTTTAATTTTATATCATTAGATTCAACTATTCGGTTTCTGCTAATAAACTTTTCAAGAGATTTATCTTTTGAAAATAAATAATGATTATACGCTCTTAGAATATAGTTTTCATTATGTTTATTTCTTTGATATAAACCTTCATGGTTTAATAGTAACAGGTCTGTAAATTGTTCGATTATCTTTTGAGTATCATCAAAAGGATAACTTAAATTTTTAGGCTGCGTGAATTGAAGTGCAGAATCATCCTCTCGTAAAAGCGCTCTCTGAAAATCTTCTTCGGTCTTTGCAGTATAAAAAATATTTAATAACCCCCTTGTTTCGATTTTACTCTTGCTTTCAATATTTTTCAATATTTTATTAACAAGTGAGGTATCAAAATTTGGATATATTAATTTAATTCGAGACAAGTTGCCACTTTCAAAATGCAAAAATTCATCTTCTCGAAATGCAAATAAAATACCCACGTTTATCGCTTCATTAAGCAACAACGAGTGTTTGTATTGTAAAATGCTGTATGAAAATGTTTTTTTCAAGAAATTATTATTTGCATTGTTTTACCAAATTTACTCCAATTAGATTTCATTTCTAAAAGATAGTCTTTTAATATTTTGTATCTCGAACTTGAAAAACCATACATTGCTAACTGAGAAAAATAAGAATCTAATATATTGGGATTCAGGTTCTTTAAATATTCAACAAAAGTATCGAAATATTGTTCTTTGGTTTTCGCAACACTACTGTATAAGAAATCATAAAAAATATGATAATTCAACAAACCTTGTGAAAATGGATTTACGAGCAATTTAGAAGCGGTGTTTGTTTCTATTGTAAATCCTTTTTCATGGTCAATTAAATACCCCGTTCTATTTGAAATAAGAAAATTAGGTTTCCCATTATTTCTATCTCTATTTTGAATTAGAAAATCGAATGCAAATACAGTATCAATTTCCGTTATACTCTTTATATCACTACTCGTAAACGCCCCTTTTTGAAATTCTATTGCAGACGTAATTAGTCGAGTTCCAAATTTTATTCGTTCATCTTTCAAAGGAAGTTCATTCAGAGCTTGCATATCATTAATAGTCATTTCGAAGTTTTCATCCATAATTATTAATGCAGCTTGCGGAACAGGTAAGTCGAATTGTTGCGCCAACACATTACCTAATACTTCGTTAGTTAAAGAATCAAAAGTCTCTATAAAATAAGGAGTAAACATCTTAACAACGTATGGAACAAGTTTAGTGCCTTCGTTTACTAATACCAACCATGGTTGTGTTCGGCCGCCTTTTCTAAAAACGCTTTGAAATGAATATGCATGATATACTGGCAACAAATGTAAAGGGGTTGATGAAGAACTATAAATATAAAGGATATTAACTAATTTCATATTTATGAAACAGACAAGCAATAAGAACCGGAAAACGAATATAAAAACTAAGGAGAAACTATTCGTATTAAACACATCATTTGATGAGCTTGTAAAGATGAGTGTAGCAGGTAATCCAAAGCCAAAAGAAAAAAAGAAAAAATAATGCGCCTTTTGCCCACCATAACCATTTTATGTTTTGGTATAACCGGAATATTTTCTTTA
>DATGFZ010000420.1:0-9449 GCA_035308805.1 Puia sp.
TATTTCGTATGCTACCATGGATTTTGAAGAAGCGAAAAAATTCTCTCCGAAACTTGTTTTCCCGAAAGAAGGAAACAGACTAAGCTGATTTGTTAAACGGTGATTTAATTTGTTGACTTATGAATAAAAAATTGCGAAACCTATTGCAATACCTGTTGTTTTTAGGTTTTGGATTTTTTTTATTGTGGCTTACTTTAAGGAAATCAAGCTGGGGAGAAATTAAAAGCAATCTCGCCGGTACAAATTTTATCTACCTGATCCCGGCCACCATATCCCTGTTGTTTGCACATTTTTTCAGGGCGGTACGATGGAAAATAATGATCGAGCCGCTAGGGTACAAGCCTTCTACTCAAAATACTTTTTTGGCGGTCTTGATCGGATACTGGGCCAACCTTGCTTTTCCACGATTGGGAGAAGTGTTGAAATGCACCATCCTGGCCCGTTATGAAAAAGTTCCTGCCGATAAACTTGTTGGGACGATTCTTGCAGAAAGAGCATTTGACTTTGTAACCTTACTCGTTGTTCTTGGAATTACCATCATTGTACAATATGATATTGTGGGGATGTATACGCTTGACGAATTCAAAAAAATATTCCAATCGCGTACCGGACATATTTCTTATACAAGGGTCATCGGTGCTGTGATCTTTATTACCGCGCTGATCTTCGCGATCAATTTCCTGGTAAAAAAATATGCGCACCTTTCTTTCATCAAAAAAACAAAATTGGTTTTAATCGGCGTTTGGTCCGGACTTACCAGCGTACGAAACATCAAAAACAAAGGTTGGTTTTTTTTTCACAGCGTGCTGATATGGCTTTTTTACCTGATCAGCACATACATGGGATTTTTCGCAATGCCCGGAATGCGGGAATACGGGGTCCGGGTTGCCTTATCGGTGCTTACTTTTGGCGCCATAGGAATGATTGTTCCTTCGCCCGGCGGGATTGGCTCCTATCAATATGCTGTACAACAGGTGCTGCTCGTTTATGGCGTATCGGAAGCGCGGGGCTTATCGCTGGGTATTCTGATTTGGTTCTGCCAGACAGCCATATTGTTGATTACGGGGACCCTCAGTTTTATCATGTTGCCATTTTTGAATAAAAAAGATAATCGCACGGAGGATCAGCCCGTCAGCTAAATATCCGAACCAATTGGCAACCAGAAAATAACTGGCAGAAATTCATTTTAATTATTTTAATTCATGCGATAAAAATGAGAAAAGCAGATATCATTCAAGAGAAAATATTCACCCTTCCGGAACTACTCAGGCAAATAAACCGATGGCGATTGCTTGATAAAACAATTGCATTTACAAACGGATGTTTTGATATTCTTCATCAGGGGCATATTTTTTCTTTATCACAAGCTGCCTCCGAAGCGGATTATCTGGTTGTCGGCGTCAATGCTGATGTTTCCGTTAGAAAATTAAAAGGCGAAAACAGACCGGTCAACAATGAACAATCCAGGGCATTCCTGCTTGGATCCTTGCTCATGACTGATGCCGTGGTCATTTTTGAAGAAGACACGCCACTGAATTTGATCAAGATGGTACTGCCCGATGTTCTTGTCAAAGGCGGAGATTATTCCATTGAAGAAATTGTAGGGGCAAAGGAAGTCATTGCAAACGGCGGAAAAGTAGTCATCAATCCCATACTACCGGGGTTTTCTACAAGCGCCCTGCTTGAAAAAATTCATAGGTTATAAATGACCTGCAGCAAGGGCTGCCCGGCGAGCAGAACGCTCCAATGGGATCTCCGCGTGCGGCTTTCCGTGAGCCGGTTTTATCCTCTGTACATTCGTTCGATTTCCTTTACAATGGCTTCAATCTGCTGGTCATCGCCGGCCGCATCGTAGGGTTGTTTTAAGCTGGTACCAAAGAAGAAAGCAACTGTTTGCCAGAATCGTGCAGTGAAGCCGCCCTTGTATTCTTTAATAATATCGTAGCAATTATTTCCGGTTTGCCGGTTTATGAGTTTCATCAAAATTTTTCCCTGGTAGACGGAGAGATTTTCCAGAGGATCGGCAAATTCCTTTTTCAATTCCTTTTCTTTGGATTTAATAAACGTTTTCTTCTCCCCTTCACTGGTCATTTTAGCCATCTTGGCGTTCATTTCATTCATAATCGCACCGGCTTTCCGCGCGTAAGGATAAGTAACATATACCGCATTGCGAAGCTTTGTCCACTCCGCCAAACGCTTGCGCATGGCTTCGGGCATTTTTGCAATGACCCAGACCATTTCAAGTGTGCGCGAAGGAAGTGTGTCACCGTTGTACACATAGATCGGAACAAGGATAGTATCGTAGGGGCCGTATTTTGAAGGGTTATTTTGCGCAAATGAAGACGTGCTTCCGCAAAGGAGTACGGAAATGATCAGCAGAATATATAGTCGCTTGCAATACTTCATAAACCCAGGACAAAATTAATCAAATTCCCAGTATTTCATACTCAAAGACAAGGAAAGTAACCCAAACGCTTGTTAGTGAATTATTAAATAATTACCTGACCTTTCGAATCAATTTTATCCGACGAATCATGCTCATGATAAACCCGGTTATCATGATAAGCGTGCCGATCCATAAAAGGTTAATCTGCGGAAACAACAACACCTTTAAGGCGACAAAGGGGATCATGGAGGCAGATTCCTTTATCCCGAATAATAATTTTTTATTTTCGCCCACGCCATTAAACGAAATGGCAAGATCTTGCGCGAAAACAGTATCGATGACTGCAATGATGCGGTTATTTCTCACATAGAACAGGGGATTCGCCTTGAAGTGCATGCTGTCTTTGTTGATTATTGTCATGTCCGCCATCAGGGCAGTATCACTTGCCGTAAAATGATATTTGTAATTATCGGGGTTGGAAATTATTTTATCCAGAATGATATATCCCTTGGAATAAAAAATGGTGTCCTTGATGCCTATGCTGTATGGTTTGAAAGATGCGGTATCTTCCTCATTTTCCTGCTGGGGATTATATGCCGCGCTGATGTAGGAAAAAATATCTTTATCCCAGTAATGATGCATGTCGGGATTGAAAACATTGTCGTCCGCGCTCTTGCCGGTGTTTACCATGTTTGGATATAGATCAAATAAATCCCCGCTGTCTTTTTTTTGTAACTGCACATGAAAATAGGTAATCCTGTTTTTGGGATTGACGGAATCATTGCTGATGAATGTTGCCCAATATTTTCCCATATCGGTTTTGATGCTTTTGATCAGCGTGATATTTTCCATCGGATTTTGTTTCGCCGCCGGCTGAAAATTAATATTGATGCCCGTCGTATTATAAGACAACACTTCCTTTTTTGAAGATGATAATAAAATCCCCAGAAGCATTAAGCCAAAACCCGCGTGTGCAATTGAAGCACCAGCCGCTTTCAAATGTCCTCTCATTCCGGACCAGATATACATTAAGTTGGCAATGGCAGCATACACGGCACAAAATATTGCCAAATGAATGGCAGCAAGGAACCCGGTTCCGTATTTATCGTAATGTACATGGCCGAACAGACTGATGAAGACAGCAATGATCAACGCCAACGATGTGGGGAATAATATCTTTTTCAAAGAATCGCCTGCAGTGTTTTTATATTTCAGGTATTGCGTAACTGCCGTGAGAGCCCCAAGTATAACAGCAATGAATATCTCAATTCTGTTGTAGGCAAAACTAGCATCCTCTCCCATGGTCATGTTTGTTCCAAAAATTTTGTTGGGCACCGGAAGTGAGGTTGCCGCGATGATAAACACTGAAGATAAAAACAAAACCAATGAACCAATAAACATCCAGAATTCACGTGAGTAAATATTTTCTTCTTTTTGAATGTGCGGGATTCTTTTGTATTCCTTAATAAATAAAATCAAGGCAGGAATAAGAAAAACGGCGATCAACGCGAGCAATTGAAAATTCATTCCTGAATCCACAAAGGAATGAACAGAGGTATCCCCCAGAATTCCACTGCGTGTTAAAAATGTCGAGTAAAGAATTAAAAGAAAACTCGTAAAGATGAAAAAATATGTTGCCCGCAATGAATGACCTGTAGCATTGTAAACGACCATGGTGTGCAACCCCGCAACCATGACCAGCCACGGGACCAAGGATGCGTTTTCAACAGGATCCCAGGCCCAATAACCGCCAAAGCTTAACGATTCATAAGCCCAGGCAGCTCCCATCATCACGCCGGTCGCCAGAATGCAGGAAGAAAATAAAGTCCATGGCAATGCTGCTTTCGTCCAGCTGCCATAATCTTTCTTCCACAATCCGGCAAAAGCAAATGCAAATGGAACAACGGTAGATGCAAATCCTAAAAATAAAATCGGCGGATGAATAACCATCCAATAGTTCTGAAGCAAAGGAGTTAAACCCTGTCCGTCTTTAATAAAATTCAAGTAGTCATGCTTGAGTAATCCGGTTGATGCATCATGTAAAAAGGGGGCACCATCAAAAAGTTCCGTGTGACGAATCAATAAAAATGGATTGATGCCTACTTTTGCACCGAAAACATAAATGCCCATGATCATCGTGGCAAGACAAAGCTGGATAAAACTCATCACCGTCATTACCGGCGATTCCCACCTCCTGCTGGTAAGAATTAAAATGGCTCCGAGAATACAATGCCAGATCGTCCACAATAAAAAACTTCCTTCCTGGGCACTCCACACGCAGCTTAATAAATATTTCATGTCGAGCGATCTGCTTGAATGTTCCCAGGCAAAATTGTACTCAAAATAATGGGATCGTACGATGTAATAGATAACGGCGAACACCAAAAACACGGCAATCGCATCAAGCCCAAAGGCTGTTCTGGCAAGGCGTTTCCACCTTTTTTCTTCTTCGGGATTTGTTGATCTGGTTGCTTTGTAATAAGAAATGGTTGCAACAAACGACGCAGCAAAAGAAAGCGTGGCAAAGAAATGCCCGATTTTTCCGGGCAATAAATGTTCGCCTAAATAATCCATTTGCTAAAATTAATTTTCGTTGAGATTTTTCCTGGCAACATTTGGATCATCGGTGTATTTGGAAGGGCATTTAATAAGAATGCCATCTTTCTGCGTTATTTCAAAAACATTGCCTTTCATCTTTCCTTTCAGCACTACCCGTTCAGCTTTTTCCATGTCGTATGGTTTTTCGAAGAAATATTCAACCTTGGCTTTATTTCCGAGTGTGTCTGATATATAAAAACTGCAATAGTTTGGATTTTTCACCGCATTATACTCAACGGGGCGGGTATTGTCCAATTTGGCAATTATCGTAACACTCCTGCCTTCCTTCTGTCTGGCGGACGCGATGGTTTCGTAAGTTGATAAACTTCCCATAAAGCTAACGAGCAAACCGATTGCTACGGCGATAAAAACCAACAAAACGATATGCAACTTTTTCATGCTAAAAAATTCCCAGCAAAGTTAGCTTAAAAACAGTGATGAAGCGATGGTTTGGCGAATTAAGTTTTGTGATTTAATGACCGATCAGGTGTGGAATAAACCTGCTGCTATTATCCGTGATCAGCTGATTCGATTCACGAATGCCAATACCAGCTGCTTCTTGGGCGATCACCCAACTCCCGATAAGTGGAAAATGATGGCCATTAAAAGCAGGGAGAGGAAAATATTCCTGGTAAATAAACCCTTCCTTTCCATATTCACCTGCAGACGATTCAACGGTTTTTCCGTGTAACATGATGCTGACATTGGCACCTTCACGGCTCAGGATTGGTTTCCTGACATATTCGGGCATATCATGCGCTTCAAAATAGGCAGGCAATAAATTGGGATGATCGGGGAATAATTCCCATAAAACAGGAAGGATCGCTTTATTTGATAATATCATTTTCCAGGCAGGCTCTATCCAGAATGTCCTGTTTTTGTCTGCCAGTAGGTTTTCACTGAATTCATCAGTTATCAGCCATTCCCATGGATATAATTTAAAAATATTTTTTACGGGTAAATTTTCAAGATCGGCAAAAACCTGTTGTTCCTTGTTCCATCCGATATCATCAATAAAAACCAATTTTGTTTTAAGTCCTGCCTGAATTGCACAATCGCGCAGGTACTCTGTATTGGTAAGGTCTTCGAGTGATTGCTTGACACATGAAAAATGCAAAGGATGCGGGTATAAGTAGGCGCCAAGATATTTCCAGCATCCGATGAGTTTTTCATGAATGGAATTAAACTGATCTTTTGTCTCATCGAGATCTTTCAGCCAAAACCACTGTACAATGCTTGCTTCAAACAATGATGTCGGCGTGTCTGCATTGAACTCAAGCATTTTTATTTTCCCGTTATTAAATGCCAGATCAAATCTTGCGTAAATGGAAGGATGATCTTCGTTCCATGATTTCTCTATCAGCGGAATAAATTTTTCAGGAATCGCAAATAAAGGGTACCGTTTTTTTTCGATCACATTTTCAACAGCAGCCAGGCACAATTTCCACAATAATTGCGTTGCCTTTTCTATTGAAAATATTTCATGCTCGGTAAAAACGTAATAAGCGCTCTCGTCCCAATAGGGAACATTGGTGGTATGAAATCCAAAACCTAATTTTTCCACCCCATGCTGCCAGTTTTGTCGCGGAGTAATTTCAATGCGTTTCACCTGGTAAAATTTAAGTCATGATCATTAAGAAACAACTGCCAATGTTTTTCCGAAACCCCCGCGTACTACTGCCGGACGCCTCATGGTGGTTATGTTGCCGGAAGCCGTCTCCGCGCTATGGTAGCCTGGCAATGAATAATAGTAGAAATAATCATCTATAAAATGCTGGAAAGAATATCGCCACATGTCAACTGCGGGGTCGTAAACACAGCTGTCTCCGTATGATGGAGCCCTGTCAGCACTGTCGGGGTCTTCCGGTGTGCGCCAGTAAGCAGGCTTGCTGCATGAGGAGAGGGCGGCAGTAATCAACGCCAAATGGATGCAACTGGTCTTTTTCATGAAGGTTGTTTTATATGATAAAAAGGAATGGCATGGCAAGTAATCCAAAAAAACCAATCCACCACAAAATCATTTTGAAAAATTTCGATCCCGGAAATGATCTGAATGCTGAACAAATATATAATGGCAAAATGCCGGGCGATTGTAAACAGATGTTAATGAATTTTCTTTTGGAATTAATTAACAAAACCCGAATCTGACGCAGCAATTCATTTTTTTGCCGCAAGCATTTACTGTCTTAACTTGCGCTGTTTTTAAAATGGATATCCGTTACTAATTATGACCGATCTTTCTAAATTTGACGCCAATGGTGTCAGCAATCCCAAAAACAATATTTTCGGACTTCCTTTTTCAGAAGAGGAAGCGCGTTTAATCATTTTGCCCGTTCCCTGGGAGGTAACTGTAAGTTATGGAGCCGGAACGTCGCGGGCAGCCGAACACATTTTCATTGCAAGCATGCAGGTTGACGTTTTCGATTCTGAATGCAACAATGCCTGGCGCAAAGGATTTTACATGAGACCGCACGACAGAAAACTGTTAATGAAGAGCGATTACCTGCGCAAAGAAGCTGAGTTGTACATTGATTATATCTCCAAAGACGAGTTGGTAGAGAAAAATACCTTCATGACCAAATCATTGAAGGAAATTAATGAAGGAAGTGCGATGCTGAACAAATGGGTTTACGAGCAGACAATTGATTTGCTTAATCGCGGAAAATTGGTTGCCCTGCTTGGGGGTGATCACAGCGCGCCTTTTGGTTTTTATAAGGCAATTGCTGAAAAGCATGGCGACTTCGGCATATTGCATATCGACGCGCATTGTGATCTGAGAAAATCATATACGGATTTCACCTATAGCCATGCCAGCGTTATGTATAATGCGCTGAATGAAATTCCGCAATTAAAAAAAATAGTTCAGGTAGGCGTCCGCGATTATTCACAGGAAGAATGGGAATACATTTGCGGCAGTGATTACCGGTTGATCACTTATTTTGATAAAGACGTAAAGGAAAGAATCTATGAAGGGCAGACATGGAAACAGATAACCGACGAAATGATTAACCACTTACCGCAAAAGGTCTATGTAAGTTTTGATATTGATGGACTCGACCCAAAACTTTGCCCGCACACCGGAACGCCCGTGCAAGGGGGGTATGAAACCGAACAAATAATATATCTCATAAAAAAAATAACACAGACCGGTCGCCAGTTCATCGGTTTTGACCTGGTGGAAGTGGGTACCGGCGAAACAGACTGGGATGCAAACGTAGGCGCCCACGTACTGTGGAAATTGTGTAATTTACTGGTTGGCGCAAACAGTTAAAAATATATTCGGCAGTACCGCGAAGTAACAGAGAGATTGCTGCTCGATACGCGTTTGCGAGAAACTCGATTCAAGATGAAATACGATTACGTTGTCACCTTAAAAAGAGACAAAGAAAAATACATTGATGTGACCAGCATTTTTTTGTGTATCAATTCTATCCTGGCTTTTATACTGGTTCAGCTTCAACAGCAAAAATTTAATATGTTCTACAGTTTTGCTGCGACCATACTGATCGGGGGACTGTTTATCAATATTTTTATTTTAAGAAATAAAGGGAAGATTCTACGGTATAAAAACTGGTTGCTCATCGCAGGCATATTTTGGATCGGAATGCCTTACCTCCAATGGCTGTGCGTGATATTTTTTCTTCTTGCTTTTTTGGAATACCAGGCAAAATATCCTTTGGAAATTGGGTTCAGCAATAAAATCATTGTGGTCAATAGTTTATTCAGAAAGAAATTTGAGTGGTCAGACTTCACCAATATCGTTTTAAAAGATGGACTGTTGACGATGGATTTTAAAAATAACCGTTTGGTACAAAAACAAACCATCGATGATGATGTTGATGACGGTGCAGACGAAGATGAGTTTAATGATTATTGCAGGAATCAGCTGACCCCGGGTCAATGATGGCTGACCGGTCAGCACCTGCCCTGTCAAAAGGAAAACGACGATACGATACGCAGGAAATAAATAATGAACAACAATAAAAAAAACTGAATGCTAAAAAGCTCTCCTTACCTGCTGTATTCAGACGGGAAAGGAAATATATTCGAAGATGAATCGTTATTCGCCGCGGGGAGAAGCGGATGGGATGCTTTGCCTGTTCCGGTCAATGACTGGATTGAATTGCCTGAAGGCGGTTCCCTCTACGAATTGCCTGGTCGAAGCGGGATAGGCATTGATGTGTTAACCGGCAGGATGCGTTTATGCAACAAAGGATTTGCTGTTGCCGCTTTTATTCCGCCTGCCCACACCGGTTTATATCTAGCTGCTTACGAAACCGAACCTGATACTCCGACACTCCCATTGTTTTGTTACACAGCCGTCGGCTGGCATGACCATACTTTTTACGTCCCCGCTGTTAGAATTGAGCATGATATCCGCCAGGAAAGCGCCGGGTATGATAAGGCAAAAATCACAACAGGCGCGCAACATTTGCTGAAAGCCTATCCGCACAATCGCCTGGTA
>DATGFZ010000421.1:0-2349 GCA_035308805.1 Puia sp.
TGAAGGAAAATAAGATTTTATTTCTTTGTGCTTCACTGAGCGATTGCAGAAAGTCAGTGGTAGCTTTTACAATAACAAGTGTTTGTTCCTCAGGTGCACCAGAATGTACTGGATTTACCCATGCAAAGGTTAACCAGCAGACAGAGATGACGGCAACCCCTGTAAAAAGGAGATATTTCTTTTTCATTTGTTCATTACATATTTTCATTTCCGGAATCCATTGCCATAGTTATTTTGGGGATCACGATAGATCGTATGCACGTGCATGGTCAGATCGCCTCCCAGCCCCTGTGGCGAAAATTCGATGATCACGCGCGGCCCCTGTATCCGGTAGTAGGAGGAACCATTTTTTCCGGGATTATGGGAAGTCGGCCCGCTCCAGGCAAAGTAGGTTTCCTCTATTCCGGCTTTTATTTCCTCCATGCGTTCTTTTGAATAAGCATGATTAATGATTTCCGCCCACTGTGATATCAGGTCTGTCAGCATTTCTTTCTGCCCTGCTGTCATCTCCGAAGCTTTAAGTCCTTCCGGAACCATGACTTCCCCGTCGTGACCGGGGCCGAGTACCAGGTCACCTACCTCATAATTAAGTATCGCCTTTTTGCATTGACCGGCGTCAAGGGCATTAAGTAAATCGAAAGCTTTATCGTTTTCGGCCGCCAGTACACGGACGGTTTTCCCCCCTGACTGATAAACAGCGGGCTGCGCACCCGTGAGCGTCGGCGTAAGAGCGCCCTGCGATCCCGCGATTACGATATTCAATGCCAGGTGATGCCCTCCGAATTCCACCATCCAGGGACTATCCGGATTGGGTTTTCCAAAAATAGCCAGGAGATAACTGTCGTTACCCGCAGAAAAGTCTGCTCCGTTATCCGCAAGCACCTGGTCAGACCCCATGATCTCCTTTATTTTTGTAAGACCTGCGGGGCTCAGTAATTCTTTAAGCAATTGCATTGCACCTTCGCGTTGTGTGGGGTTCAGGCTTCCGAGGTTCAAACCAGGCCGTTTGACAAAGGTTACCGGAAAATTGGACCAGACATCGTCCCCATATTTTTCCCCTGCAAATCCGCCGGGTCCCCTGTCCGGTCCGACACGGGGTGGATTTCCCTGAGGATTTCGACCACCCGGGGGGCGCATGGACGAATCTCTTCTGCCGGGGGGAGGTCCGCCGCCATTACCGTCGAATTGAAATTTTACACCGGTGGCGGCCTTCTGCGGGGTGAAGGCAAACAAAACTTTAGCGCGCTGCTCTTCGCTCAGGGAATTCAGAAAAGCGGTGGCAGCTTTTACAATAACATGAGTTTGCTCCCCGGAGGTGCTGCCCGAATTTATCGGCCTTATCCAGGCAAAACAAAGGCAGCATAGTCCGGCAAAGGAAACCCCGGCAAAAAGGATGTATTTCTTTTTCATGATAAATGATTTCGTTCAAAATTTGAGGTGAAGCTAAGACAACCTTACAAAAATTGCCCGAACAATGAGGTTAAAAGCATAAAATCTGCTGTGAACCCGAAAAACGCGCGGGGTAACCAATGGTTTTTAAGATGTGGGATTAATAAACCATGGTTGCCTTTATCTAATGAGGAGCCGGGTACTAACTATAATGCATAACCGAACAATCAAAACCTGATCATGATTTCAACGTTCAGTTTATTGGTTGTTGATGGTATTCATCAACGGTGATTTCCCGTCTGTGATAATCACTTTGGCATTCGATGATTTTGCAAGTTCTTTTTCCGCCTCAGCGCTATTAAATTTCAAAATTCTGTCATTCAGGGATGGACCAACGATAATATTAAAATTTTTTATTGCGGTTGCATTAATCTGCATGATCAGGGAATCATTTTTCTGTTGTTCAATCGCGAATTTTAATTCCTTCTCCTGGGTCTCTATTTTAAAGTCCTCCTGCTGGCGTTTGATCTGGAGCTCAAGGGTGGACTGTTTGACAACCTGCTGTTCTTTTACATTATTCTCTATTGCCTGCCTCACTTCACCGGGCATATCAATATCCTTAACCAGAACGTCATCCAGGATGATTCCGTAGCTCGCAATGGACTTTCTTAGTTTGTCCTCAATATTCTTTTCGATGGTTTCCCTTTCATTAAGCAATTCCAGGGCAGTATAGGTCATGGTATATTCCCTCACAATGGCCATAAAATTGTTTATTACAATTTTTGTATTATAGTCCTTTCCGATCCGGGTGTAAATATCCGTTGCGACTTCCGGCTTAATGTGATACAACACAGTGAGCGACACTTTCACCTCAAGCCCTTCTTTGGTTGGCGGGCTCATGATCGTGGAAAATTCGTTGATGCGCGTGCTGAATTTGACGATTTTTGATACGAAGGGATC
>DATGFZ010000422.1:0-8596 GCA_035308805.1 Puia sp.
AGGCAAATCCGCAAATGCTCGAGGGACTTACGGTTGATTATTATGGTTCTCCGACCATCATCAGTCAGGTTTCCAATGTTTCTGTAATGGATGCGCGCACACTTACCATTCAGCCATGGGAAAAAAATATGTTGCAGCCGATTGAGCGCGCAATAATCGCGGCAAATCTGGGTGTTACGCCTCAAAACGATGGTCATATCATACGCCTGTTTATGCCCGCGCTCACCGAAGAACGAAGGAGAGAATTTGTAAAGAAATCAAATAATGAAGGGGAACATTCAAAAGTTGCCATCCGGAGTATACGAAGAGAAGCGATTGAACATATCAAAAAATTACAAAAAGAAGGTTTGAGCGAAGACCTGACCAAAGACGCAGAAAAAAACGTTCAGGAGATTACGGACAGATATATTGCAACCGTTGAGAATCACCTGGCAATAAAAGAGAAAGAAATAATGGCAGTATAATTGACCAAGAATTGAAAAGCCAACGGGGACGATCTGGGGTTTACTGTCTGACTTTTCATGTTCTTCAACAAGTTATCACTTTTTCACATCATCCTATCAGTTCATGAGTAAAATAAAATTGAAAGAGATAGACAGCCGCGCTCCAAAAGAATTTGATAAAAAGGAAACCAAAGAAAAATTAGAAAAGATCCTGGAAGAGCTGGATGCCTTGCAAAACCTATTGTATGCAGAATCAAAATATTCCCTGTTGGTGGTAATTCAGGGGATGGACGCAAGCGGAAAAGATGGAGCCGTGAGAAATGTGTTTGGAAAATTAAATCCGCAAGGGGTACTGGTAACATCATTTAAAGAACCAACAAAAGAAGAATTAGCGCATGATTTTTTGTGGCGTATTCATGCCCATGCTCCCGGTAAAGGGTACATCCAGATTTTCAACCGTTCCCAATATGAAGATATCTTAATAACGCGTGTTCATAAATGGTGCGATGATAAGACCGCGGCCCAACGCATGGGCGCAATAAATAATTTTGAAAAATTATTACACGAAAATAATAACACCCAAATATTAAAATTTTATTTACACGTTTCTCCCGAAGAACAAAGAGTAAGATTGGAAGAAAGAATTAATGACAGATCAAAACAATGGAAATACAATGAAAATGATTTTGCAGAAGCCAAATTTTGGGATGATTATATGAAAATGTATGAAGACTGCTTTGAAAACTGTAATGAAATTCCCTGGACTATTGTCCCATCAGATCAAAACTGGTACAAAGAATATATTATCGCTTCGGCTGTAAGAGAAACTTTGCAACAATTAAAAATGAAATTCCCCGGCATAAAAAAATAAACGAAATCTTTAATAGGCATTCATGTTGTATTTCTATTCAAATATTTCTTTATATTCATACACTCATTTAACAACTAAAAACTACTATTATGGGAATGCTTAAAGAATTTAAAGACTTTACCCTCAGGGGCAACGTCGTTGATCTTGCTGTTGCAGTAATTATCGGCGCTGCATTTGGAGCAATCGTGTCCTCTTTAGTTGATAATATCATTACTCCGCTATTGCTCACGCCGGCCTTAAAAGCAGCAAATTTACAAGACATCGATAAGCTTGCCTGGGGTACCGTCAAGTACGGAAGTTTTTTATCTGCAGTAATTAAATTTATCATTATTGCATTTATTTTATTCCTGATCGTTAAGTCATTTAAAGCAATGGAAAAGAAAACAGTTCCATCCGCCACAGAGCCAACCACAACGGAAAAATTACTTGCAGAAATCCGCGACGAACTCAAGAAATAATTTTACATTATTTGTTGTCAGTCAATCTTAATTTACATTTGCAAATTGAATGTCGTGTAAGATTGGCTGACATTTTTTTTGAACTAAAATTATGTGCTATGAAAAGAATCGGGTTATTTCTTTTTTTGTTTTTTGTATTGGTCGTTGTAAAATCGCAAGACAAAACTGTCCAGGAACTAAAAAATGATGCTTCAAGAACAATCACTAAAGATCCCAAGGATACCATTCCAAGAATATGGAAGATTGGAGGTTTATATAATTTGAATTTCAATCAGGCTGCATTAAGCAACTGGTCCGCGGGCGGGGATAAATCTTCAATTTCTCTTGCAACATCCTTAAATGCCCATGCTTTTTATAAAAAAGGAAAGAATGCCTGGGACAATACCCTCGACGTTGCTTACGGATTTGTAAACACCACGTCTCTTGGTACCAGAAAGTCAGACGATAGATTTGATCTGCTCTCCAAATATGGTTATGATGTCGGAAAAAACTGGTACGTGGGTGCGTTATTTGATTTCAGAAGTCAATTTGCAAAAGGATACGCTTACCAGGGTGATACGGCAAAGGTTCTTACGTCGGAAGCCTTTGCGCCAGCTTATGCGTTATTATCTCTTGGTATGAATTACAAACCCAATGATAATTTTTCAATATTTCTTTCTCCTGCAACCGCAAGATGGATTATAGTCAGTAATGATTCACTGGCTTCAGTTGCAGCATTCGGGGTGGATTCAGGTAAAAATTCAAGATTCGAATTTGGTGCTTATACCACCGTCAATTATACAGCAAAAATAAGTGCAAACGCCACCTATATCGGCAGGCTTGACCTGTATTCAAATTACCTGCACAATCCGCAAAACATCAGTGTTTATTGTACAAATATTCTTGCTGTAAAAGTTACCAAACTTGTCAGCATGAGCCTGACCTTTAACCTGATTTATGACAACGATATAAAATCAGTTAATAATGATGGAACTTCGGGTGGACCAAAACCCCAGATCCAGGAACTGATTGGAATTGGTTTGGCTTATAAATTTTAGATTACATTTCATCAATAAAAAATAACCGTGAATAATCAAACCTATAAAATTACCTTACCTCAATTTGAAG
This sequence comes from Puia sp., assembly GCA_035308805.1. GTDB lineage: Bacteria > Bacteroidota > Bacteroidia > Chitinophagales > Chitinophagaceae > Puia. The sequence continues at coordinate 2,880 of DATGFZ010000422.1, forward strand.
GGCCTTTTGATTTATTGCTGTTTTTTATCGAACGGGATGAGCTTGATATCTATAATATTCCCATCACAAAACTGATACAGGATTTTCTCATTTACATTCATGCACAGGAAAAACTCAACATCGAATTATCCAGCGAGTTTATCGTTTTTGTATCAACGCTCATGCGCATCAAGGCAAAGATGTTATTGCCGCGAAAAGAAATTGATGAGCAGGGCAATGAAATCGATCCACGCCAGGAGATCATAAACAAACTGCTTGAATATAAAAGATACAAAGAGGCGTCCGCGCAAATGGCGAATATGGAGGCAGATCGCATGCTGATGATCAAACGCGGCAACCTGCAAAAAGATCTATATCAGGTCGGCGAAACAGTGAGTGAAGGGACTGAAATCCAAACCATATCGCTGTTCAAACTGATGAAAGCTTTCGAGCGCGTTATACAACGCCTGCATGAAAAGCAAAACAAACCCATGCATACCGTGGTGCAATACAACTACACCATGGAAGATATCAGGGATTATATGCTCAACACCGTTCACCGTGAAAAAATAATGAGCTTCGAAAAGATTTTTGATGTTTGCGAAAATCGTATTCATGCAATTTTTTTATTCCTTTCCCTCCTCGAATTGATTCAACAAAAATTCATGAACATCATCATTGGTGAAGGAAGAAACAATTTCATCATCGAATTCAACGAAAACCGTTCAGAAGAGGACAATCTGCCCATTATCGCCGAAACACCTGTTAATCCTGCATAAACGCTGACGGAAAGTCTTACCAAAATGACGGCATTGCTATTGACCTTCCTCTTCGTTATTTTTTTTTGAACCCCTGCTTTGAGATCTGCTCAGCGAAAATGCCACGACTGAGCCGCTCCGCACAATGAATCAGCTTTATAAACCTTTATTGATCAACACCAAATGCGAATACGGTGTATTTCGGTTTTGACCCACTTGCTGTCATCATCATCATATTTAAAAAACCATATTCGCCGGAAGAAAGTGTTGATCCCGGCGTAATGACGAATACATCGCTGCCCGATTTGTGAATATTGCATGGCACTTCTACACCGATGCCCACATCTTTTTTTTTGTTAAACATTCCACCTCCTCCCCCAAGAATTGCTTCACGGTCATATTTGCCGGATTCAAACCTGTACAATTTGATCATCATCGTCGGATCCATCATGGACGAATTCAATTTTACGGCAAATTGCATCCTGTCGTTTACGTTGATCCGAAAAGGCGATTTAGGGCCTTCGATAAAATAGCCGGCCTCGCTGCCGCCAAAACCGAGGGCTTTGGTTTTGTTTTTCATTTCAGCCTGCACTTTCTCTACCATAAACAAAGAATCCTGCCTGATAAAGTAAATAGCATTCAGGTATTCAGGCTGCGGAGCTGTTGTCTTTTTTATTTGCCCATTGACATTAGCCATGCATATCAGAAAAGCCATAAACGTGACGAATGGTGTTTTCATAAAATAAATATTAAAAACGGTATCCTACAGAAAGTTGTACAACATTATTTTTGAGATTGATGCTGCTTGTACTGGGAATAAATGAAGGGATGGAATCCGTTGTGGATGGTTGTTTGTAAAGGTTTGATAAGCTGATATTGTATTTGACGCCAATCACTATGCCTGCATACGGATGAATTTCCAGGCCAACGGCAAATCCATAATCGAAGCGGTTATAAAAACTCAAAATTTTATCTACACCGGCGTAACCCGTGGATGGTTTTGAGCTGTCCACTTTCGCATTTAACAGGTAAGAAAATTGGCCGCCCAATTGAATCTGCACATACCTGGTGATGTTGATCGCCATCAATTGTGCCAGGGTTAGGTAATTTAGTTTTACGGATCCGCTTGAAGAATCAGATTCATAATTGTATCCTTGCCGTGAAAAAATTATTTCCGTATGTGAACTCAATATCGATCTGGTCGGCGGAGAAATAAATATACCCGCATGGAAACCCGTCTGACTTCCGCTGTTGATGGAAGCAGCATTTGTTACGTTGGCGAAATTTAGTCCGAATTTGAATCCGATCCCGATTCCACCCTGGTCGTTTTTTCTCTTCATTTCCTTATTTTGCCGGACGCTATCCCGCGTACTGGTCTGAGCAAAACAACATGTGCAGATAAGGAGTAAAAGGCAGCAGCAAGTATTTCTCATAATTTTTTTTCCTAAGCTAGATCACTTCAGATTCTTCAGCAATAGAACAAAAGTTAGATGCAGAAATGGTGGCAGGAATTAGAAATTCTTTCTCCTTGCTTTGCTGATAGCTTCTGTACGGTTTTGCACATGCAATTTTTCATAAATCTTGTGAATATGCTGACGCACCGTGTTAACCGAAATAAAAAGTTTTTCGGCGATCTCTTTATATAACAATCCGGTTGAAAGCAATTGCAATATTTCGTTTTCGCGATTGCTCAAAACCTTTAGATCGCCGATTGAGTTTTCATCTCTCTGAAAAACATTTACAAGCTTTCTTGCAATATTGGCGCTCATCGGCGATCCTCCATTGTATAATTGCTGCAGTGATTCCGTTATTTGAGCAAGACTTGTATTTTTCAGCAAATAGCCCGACGCTCCTGCTTTCAGTGCCTCAAATACTTTTTCATCGTTTTCATAAACAGTAAACATCATATATTGCGTGGCAATATTTTTTTCTCGCAGTTGCCTGATACATTCTATTCCGTTCATTCCGGGTAAATTTATATCCATGATCGCGATATCAGGTTGTATTGTCGGAATTTGCAAGATCGCTTCTTCTGCATTTTTAAAAGTGGCGAGCACATCGAAATCATCATTTAATGCTATAAAGTTTCTTAATCCTTCGCGGACTTCAGCAAGGTCTTCCACTATGACTATCGAAATTTTCATGCGTTGGACGAAATTAGTTGGGCTTATATCGATATCCAATAGTACAAAAGTTATCGCGGCAAGGGAACGGATACTTTCAATTCTGTCCCCTGCTGCCTTTTTATTTCCAGATCCCCGTCAATATCCGAGATTCTTTTTTTCATATTTGTTAATCCGTTACTGAACGGCCGTATTTGTTCTGCATCAAACCCGATTCCATTATCATGCAAAACAATAATTAACCGCTGACTAATTTGAACGTCAATACTTACCTCGTTAGCATGGGCATGTTTAACCACATTGTGCAATGCTTCTTTTATGGTGAGATAGATATTTCGCCGGAACTCTCCGCTTACAAACAAATCGGGAATAATTTCCGGGATGGTTATCTGGCTTTTGATTTCGTTTTGGAAAAGATACTCAGCCGCATACGCGCGGGAGTAAGCGATCAGGTCTTTTAAAGAATCGTTCTTTTCATTAAGCGCCCACACGATCTCTCCCATCTTGGTTATCATCTCGTCTGAGTATCCTTTTATTTTAATGATATCGTCGCCAATAGATTTTTGTTGCCTGTTTTTTATATCCATCGTTTCGCTCAAAAATTTAATTCTTGACAAGCCGGCCCCAAGATCATCATGCATGTCAGTGGCAATCCGGGTTCTTTCTTGCTCTACCAGTTGTTCTTTTTCCAGTATGATTTTTTGTTTCTCCCATTTGCGATCATAATAAAACATAATCGCAAAAATAATGATGGTGATGATTGAAGCCAGCAAGGAAATTCTAAACCACCAGGTTTGCCACCATGGTGGCAAAATGATGAAAGAATAATCTGCATGTTGCTCAGGATAAAGTCCATTCAGAAAACGAGCTTTTACGCTGAGCGTGTAATTCCCCGGTTCAAGGTTAACGAAATTGATCTCAGAACGCGTTGAAGGGTCGCTCCACTTTTTTTTACTGCTCCCCTGCAAGAGATAGCTGAATCTTGTTTGTTTTTCGTCGCAGAATGTCGGTGCGGCAACAGCAAATGAAATATTATTCTGCAGATAACTTAATTCAGGGGTTTGTCTTGAATCAAACACGGCACTGTCCCCGATTTTAATTTGCACAAACTGCAATGCCGGAGTGTAATTGCTTGCAGGAAAAAAGTCATTGGTCACGCGTATTATCCCATCTGCTGCAGTTACCCAATGCTCATTGCTTTTGGATGTTGAAATTTTATATATCTGTTGAAATGCATTTCCACTCCCGGTTATATTTTCAATATAGTATTTCCCGTTAATCAGAATAATTTTATCAAGCCCAGCAGGCGAACATGCCCAAATATTGCCCGAGGGGTCGCTGTGCAGGTAGCTGATAAAGTTTTCAGACAGTCCATCTTTTGTTGTGAATTGTTTTACGAAATGCAATGCTTGGTCATGAAAAGAAAACAAGAAAATTCCATGATCGCGTGTTCCTATCCACACATTGTTCTTTTTATCTGCTGTAACGGAACGAGGCGCCGCATACTGAAGAACCTTGTCGTAAACATGAAGCAATTGTAAATAATTATCGGGTGATTGGGGGTTCAGCCTGAAAAGAAATAATTTATTTGCCCGCGTGGCAGTCCACAGATGATTATTACTTATTGCCGCTTCATCTGCCAGATAACCCAATGCGTGTGAAATTATTTTTCCATTTCTTAAAAACACGACCAATTTATCTGAAATGCAAATAATATTATTCTCTTCATCAGGAAGAATATATGAGAATCCGTTGGTGGCCGTTGAATCTTTATACAATAAGGTGGCCGCAAATTGCTTTTTCTCATTATCGAAAGTCACCTTGAATATTTCGTACCATTTGGCCAGGTAAACCGATTGATTTAAACATAAAATACTATTAAAAGAAGAAGCATTCGTACCGGTAAATATTTTATCTGCACCATGGTAATGAAGAAGGATCTCGTTCTGTGCCCGATCATAAAGCCACAGTGAATCCGTATGAATATCCGTGTAAATACTCGAGGATTGAAAACCTTTTTTTAATTCTAAAAAAACTTCGATATCCTGGTTCACGATTTTGGTTATGCCCGTATGCGCGCCGGTTAACCAGATAATATTTTCCTTGTCCTGAAAAAGTGATCCCTGCTGACTCTCCGGTAAACCATTTTGCGAATTGAAAAATTTGGTGTTCCCATTTTTGTCAATTTTCAAGACACCGTTGTACTCAAGCAGCCACAAACTTTGATCTTTATCAAAGAAAATATAAACGAATGATATGTTTGCCGGAATATGATATTGGGCGCCTGCATCTGAAAAACGTATCGTTCCGGTTTCAAAAGATCCGGCATCCATTTTAAAAACTCCTTTGAGCCTGGATAAAAGAACATTGCTGTCAGGAGTCAGCCCTACAAAAAAAGTAGGCTCTTTGTTCTTCGAAATCAGTGATTTGCCGGTACTCAAATCATAAACAATCACTTCTCCGTGCGGGGAGATGGTATGTAAATTTGGATCGGTTATCATGTATAACCTGCTATGAAGCTCTACTCCATGAATCAGGTTGGTGATATTCTTCCCGTTGTCGGATAATCCGATTTTGTTAAATTGGTTATTTTCAAACCTGTAAAACCCTTCGTCAGCAAGCGCATAAAAAAAACCATCGCTGCATTTGATGAGTTGATTAATTACCGGAACAAAATGATCGATCGTTTGATAATTCTTCACTACACCGTGCACCATATATTGCAACTGGTTTGTATTGGGCACAATCAATAATGAGTCAATACCCAATTCAATTATGTCATTGATCAAACTCGAAGCCAGTCCGTTTTCAGTAGTGTAATTGGTAAATCGCGACCCATCATAAACACTCAGACCCC
>DATGFZ010000423.1:0-9457 GCA_035308805.1 Puia sp.
CCGAGCGTGTAAACATTGAATACGAATCCGATCTCAAAGGCTGAAGTCACGGCCGAATCGAGCTTTTTAATCTCATCTGCGATGAATCCCTTTTCACTAAGCGTTTGATGATTGATACGGGGCGCGCCGGCAAATGTTCCGGAACCCACAGCATATTTTATTATGGAATCGATCTCTTTTTCGGAATATTTTAGATTCCTCAGTGCAGCAGGAACAGATTGATTGATGATCTTGAAATAACCGCCGCCGGATAACTTTTTGAATTTTACAAGTGCAAAATCCGGTTCAACCCCCGTTGTATCGCAATCCATGATCAACCCGATTGTCCCGGTCGGAGCGATCACGGTTGTTTGCGCATTGCGGTATCCAAATTTCTCTCCCATCTGAATGGCGTCGTCCCAGGCTTTGGTTGCAGCTTTTAATAAATAGTCGGGGCAATATTGCGCTTTGATCCCTTGTGGTTTGGTCTGCAATTGTTCATATTCATCCGCATCATAAGCAGCAAGACGATGGTTGCGCATCACGCGCAGCATTTCATTTTTGTTTTCTGCATATTTTGGAAAAGCGCCCAGCACTTCTGCTAATTCGGCGGAGGTCCTGTACGCAATGCCGGTCATGATCGCGCTGATGGCTCCTGCGAGTCCACGGGCTTCTTCACTGTCATAAGGAATACCCATCACCATCAACATAGAGCCTAAATTCGCATACCCCAGACCGAGCGTTCGGTAATCGTAGGAAAGTTGTGCCACCTCCTTACTCGGAAACTGCGCCATCAATACGGAAATCTCCAGAACCACCGTCCACAGCGAACATGTGTATTCGAAACCCTCCACATCAAAAATGTTGGTGGCTTCATCAAAAAAACGACGAAGATTCACCGAAGCAAGATTGCATGCCGTGTTGTCAAGAAACATGTATTCAGAGCAAGGGTTGGAAGCCCGGATGCGGCCACCATTGGGGCACGTGTGCCACTCGTTAATGGTAGTATCGTATTGGGTACCCGGGTCAGCACAACGCCATGCTGCATACGCAATCTGGTTCCATACTTCTTTGGCAGGGATTTTTTTCATCACGCGTCCATCGCTTCTGGCTTTCAATTCCCAGTCTTCATTTTTGGATAATTTCTCGAAAAATTCATTGGAGATGCGAATAGAATTATTTGAATTTTGTCCGCTCACGGTTTTGTATGCTTCACCTTCATAGTCAGAGGGATATCCTGCAGCGATCAGTGCACCCACTTTTTTCTCTTCTTCAACCTTCCAGTTGATGAATTCCATTATTTCAGGATGATCAAGATCAAGGCAAACCATTTTTGCCGCACGGCGTGTTGTTCCACCGGATTTGATTGCTCCGGCGGCCCTGTCGCCGATTTTCAAAAAACTCATCAAGCCGCTGGAAGTACCGCCACCACTAAGTTTCTCACCTTCACCCCTGATGCTGGAGAAATTTGTTCCTACGCCGGAACCGTATTTGAAAATGCGAGCTTCACGGATCCACAGATCCATGATTCCGCCGTCATTTACCAGATCATCTTCCACGCTTAATATAAAACAAGCATGTGGCTGGGGGCGCTCATAGGCGGAAGTGGATTTTTTTAACTGCCCGTCAACCGGGTCGACATAATAGTGTCCCTGGGGTTTTCCCTTGATACCGTAGCTTTCATACAACCCCGTATTAAACCACTGGGGGCTGTTGGGGACGCAAGCCTGGTTCAAAATACAAAATACCAGCTCTTCATAGAAAACCTGTGCATCCTTGGTGGATGAAAAATATCCATACCGTTCGCCCCACACGCGCCAGCAGTTAGCCATGCGATGCGCTACCTGTTTAACAGAGGTCTCTCTTCCCAGTGAGCCATCATTTTTCGGGACGCCGGCTTTACGAAAATATTTTTGGGCCAGAATATCGGTAGCTATCTGGCTCCATTGTTTGGGCACTTCAACATTGGTCATTTCAAAAACTACTTCGCCGCTTGGATTGCGGATGACAGAGGTGCGATAATCGTATTCGAACTGGTCGAAAGGGTTCACTCCGTCTTCGGTAAAGCGACGGGAAAACTGCAAGCCCTTTATATGCTTTTTATGTGACATAAGGTTAGTAAAAGAATATTTTGATTGTTAAGAAATTATTATCGAAAGAGGAAAACGAAAGTATTTTTTGATTTTGATATTTCCCGAAATGAAATATTAACAACTGTGGAAAAAACTGTGCATTTTTTTTGCATTGCAGCATGGTATTGCGTTATCTGATTTTTGCACATCTATTTTAATTTTTTTGGCTAAATTTTTTTGGAAAGAACTAAAAAAAAAATTATCACATCGTGATAAAACCGTATACACCGTATTTTTACCAGATATAATTATTTATCATAACAAGGTAATTATTTAAATTGCGCATTGCCTTTTCAGCGCGCCACTTCCAAAAGCCAAAAAGTTTTTGCATTTTTACACTATGCCAATGGCAAACTAATGAAGCAAATTATCTACCAAACATTGCTGGAAAAGAAAAAAACGCATCAAAAATCTTTTGCCGTTCTGATTGACCCTGATAAGGTGAACGCGCAAAAAATTGAGGAGCTTACGCAACTGGCTGTGGAGGCAACAGTGGATTATTTGCTTGTTGGCGGAAGTCTGGTGATCTCCAATCACCTGGATGAGGTGGTCCAGCACATTAAAAAAAACTGCGGTATTCCTGTTATTCTTTTCCCGGGAACGCCCTCCCAGGTTTCCAAATATGCTGATGCTTTATTGTACCTGTCGCTCATTTCCGGAAGGAATCCGGAATTGCTGATCGGTCAGCATGTCATCTCGGCTCCTTTTGTAAAAAAAAGCGGTCTTGAAATCATTTCAACCGGTTATATGGTAATTGACGGAGGCGCGCCGACAACCGTTTCCTATATCAGTAATGCCACGCCCATTCCTGCCGATAAAAATGAAATTGCCATGTGCACGGCGATGGCGGCAGAAATGCTGGGCATGAAATTGATTTATATGGATGCCGGAAGCGGAGCAAAGCGTGCCATTCATGAAGAAATGATTTCCTCGGTTTCAAAGCAAATTGAAATCCCCCTGGTAATCGGGGGCGGAATTAAGGATCCCGAAAAAGCATATCTCAATTGCAAAGCCGGAGCCGATCTGATCGTCATTGGCAATGCTATTGAAAAGGATCCATCATTGATCAAGGAGATGAGTGCCGCAATCCACTCAGTGGCCGATTCGATGGCGGTTGACCGTTAATGTCATTCATCCAAATTCCGTCACACCAAAATTTAACGGTAAAAAATTCCATTCATCTGAAAAATTGTTTTTCTTTGCATCGTTAAACTTTTTCAACCCATTATCATCTATTATTGAAATGAAAAAAAACTCACCCATATCACCCATTACCGGAGTGATATTGCACGCCTTCAATAAGCGTGGGTTTTTTACTATGCCTGTGTGCATGGTTTTTTGTGTTCGCCCAATTCCCTTTTGGGTACGACGTTGATACCACCCCCCATAGTGTCCTCCGTCAACGGGGAGCTATTTTCCCGAAAAAGGGAACAAGAAAACATTCAATGATTACGTTCATTGAATTCCTTCATCTCTCAAGAAACAATAATGGAACAGGAATTTCAAATATTAATAACTAATCAGTCCCACGAGGATTTTGCCCAGATAATCTGCGACGAGATGGAATCTTCGGCAATGGCGCGTGGCACTGGCATTGCGAAGCGAAGCCCCGACTACATAAAAGAAAAAATGCGTGAAGGGAAAGCCGTCATTGCGTTTACAAAAGATGGGATCTGGGCGGGATTTTGTTATATTGAGACCTGGAGCCACGGTGAATACGTGGCTAATTCAGGATTAATTGTTGCCCCTCCTTTCCGTAAAGGCGGATTGGCAAAACAAATCAAAAAGAAAATATTTGATCTGAGCAGGCAAAAATACCCGGAAGCCAAGATTTTTGGATTGACAACCGGACTTGCGGTCATGAAAATTAATTCTGATCTCGGTTATGAGCCGGTTACATATTCCGAATTGACGCAGGATGAAGCTTTTTGGGCCGGCTGCAAAAGTTGCGTGAATTATGAAATTTTAATGAGTAAAGACAGAAAGAATTGCATGTGCACAGCGATGCTTTATGACCCGAAAGATCATTATGAACCCGAAGAAACGACTGAAGACTTCAAACTCCACAGCAAATTATATGAGCGCTTTATGAAAATAAAGCAATGGAAACTGCTGAAGCCTTTCATGAAAAAAGAAAAAGAAAATAACGGTAATGCCAAACCGAAATCCTTATTGAATTTCTTTTTTAATCTGTAGATCCCGCATGTTTTTGAAAATATGAAAATTGATTAATTAAGCAATTGAGCAATTGTCAAATCAATAATTGAAATGGTAAATCGTATATAAAAATGAAGAAAGTCGTATTAGCATTCAGCGGAGGGTTGGATACAACTTACTGTGCCATCTACCTGGATAAAATAAAAAATTTAGAAGTACATGCGTTGACTGTGAATACAGGCGGATTCAGCAAGGAAGAAATCGATCAAATCGAATCCAGGGCAAAAAAATTGGGCGTTGCCTCTTTTAAATGTGTCGACGTGACAGAACAATATTACGAAAGCTGCATCAAGTATTTGATTTTTGGAAACGTTTTGAAAAATGCAACTTATCCGCTGAGTGTCAGCGCTGAAAGAATGGTGCAGGCAATTGCTGTTGCAAAACATGTTCAGGAAACAGATGCGTCCTATGTCGCTCATGGCAGTACGGGCGCGGGCAACGACCAGGTTCGGTTTGATATGATTTTTCAAATAATGGTTCCTGATGTAGAAATACTAACACCCATTCGCGATTTAAAATTAAGCCGGGAACAAGAAATCGCTTTCCTGAAAGAACATGAGGTAGTGATGAATTTCGAAAAGGCGAAATACAGCATCAATAAAGGTTTGTGGGGAACATCGGTTGGCGGGAAAGAAACACTGACATCCAAAGATTATTTGCCGGAAGATGCGTGGCCAACGCCGGTAAATGAAAAATTGGCAATCAGCCACATTAAATTAAGATTTGAAAAAGGTGAATTAAAGGCAATTGATAATAAAGAATTTTCGCATCCCGTCCAGGCGATTCAATACCTGCAATCTATGGCGCAGCCTTATGGTGTGGGCAGAGATATCCATGTGGGAGACACGATCATTGGCATTAAAGGCAGAGTGGGTTTTGAAGCTGCAGCACCCCTGATCATTATTAAGGCACACCATTTATTGGAAAAACATACCTTAACAAAATGGCAGCTTTATTGGAAAGATCAGCTCAGCACCTGGTATGGCAACTGGCTGCATGAAGGACAGATGCTCGATCCGACCATGCGCAATATTGAAAAATTTTTAGAAGATACACAGACAACAGTCAGCGGCAACGTGTTTGTAACGGTGCAGCCCCATCGTTTTACCGTAACCGGTATAGAAAGTCAGCATGATCTGATGAGCAGCAAATTTGGTTCTTACGGAGAAATGAATAAGGGCTGGAGTGGCGAGGATGTAAAAGGTTTTGCAAAAATATTCGGAAATCAAACAGCCATTTTTCATAAAATAAACCAAGACTTGGAATGAAGGCTATTTCTAAATACAACTCATTAAGGCACTATCAGTGGGGAAAAAACTGCGATGGCTGGAATTTTGTTGATGAAAATTCTTTGTCAGTAAAATTGGAAAAAATGCCCCCGAAGACTGCAGAACAAAAACATTATCATCAGCATTCCCAGCAGTTCTTTTATGTATTGACAGGGGAAGCAGTTTTTGAAATTCAACGGGAACGCGTTGTTGTGAAAGCAGAACAAGGAATTCATATAGCGGCAGGTAAAGAACACAGAATAATAAATGAAAGTAACGAAGACGTGGAATTCATCCTTACTTCGCAACCATCGACTTCCGGGGACAGGATCGAAGTTGAATAATTTTTTTTGAAATGAAAGGAATTAAAGTCGGCATTATCGGAGGAGCAGGGTATACCGGTGGTGAGTTGATCAGGTTGCTGATCAACCATCCCCATACGGAAATTGCTTTTGTGCATAGCAAAAGCAATGCAGGCAGGCATTTGGGGGAGGTACACCGGGATTTAGCGGGGGATACGGATTTAAAATTTTCGGGCAGTGAGGCCCTCAACCCTGGACAGGGATCGGATGAGGTCCCTGATGTCCTTTTCCTATGCGTTGGGCACGGCGACGCAAAAAAATTCTTCGCTGACCATGTCATCGATGAAAAAATTAGGGTGATTGATTTATCCCAGGATTTTCGTTTGCTCGGTACATCCGGCATCGGAAATCGGGTATTCATCTACGGCTTACCTGAAATCAACAAACACCAAATTGAACAAGCCCGCAATATTGCCAATCCAGGTTGTTTCGCAACGGCTGTTCAATTGGGACTCTTGCCTCTGGCAAAAGCAGGTTTGTTAACCGAAGTCTATACAACAGGCATCACCGGCTCAACCGGCGCGGGACAAGGATTGTCAGAGACATCACATTTTTCCTGGAGGGAAAATAATATTCAGGCATATAAGACATTGACGCATCAGCACGTAAAAGAGATCGAACAATCATTGCAGCAATTGTCTCCTGCAAGCCAATCGACAAATCAATCACTAAACTTTGTTCCCTGGCGCGGAGGATTTACAAGAGGAATCTTTGTCAGCTCGACACTGCAATGTGAAACACCTTTGCAAGAATTGATGGCATTGTATGAAGAATTTTATGCTGGTCATCCGTTCACCAGCCTGAGCAAGGACGCCATTTTTTTGAAACAGGTGGTGAATACCAATAAATGTATCCTGCAGTTAGAACGAATAGGAAATAAACTGGTCGTTCATTCTGCCCTGGACAACCTGCTCAAAGGCGCCTCCGGACAAGCTTTGCAGAACATGAATTTGATGTTTGGGATTGAAGAACAAACGGGCTTGAAACTTAAAGCTAATGCATTTTAAAAATCAATACAATGACTTTATTCGACGTTTATCCGCTCAATGATATCACCATCACCAAAGCAAAAGGTTCCTATGTATGGAGTGATGACGGCCAGCAGTATCTTGACATGTACGGCGGTCATGCTGTCATTTCCATCGGGCACACGCATCCCCATTATGTGCACCGGTTGACTGAACAGCTGAATAAGATCGGTTTTTATTCTAACTCAATAAAAATTCCACTGCAGGAAGAGCTTGCCGAAAAACTCGGCAAAGTTTCCGGCAAAACAGATTATCAATTATTCCTTTGCAATTCGGGAGCGGAAGCAAATGAGAACGCCCTGAAGCTTGCTTCATTTTATAACGGGAGAAAAAAAGTCATTGCCTTTACAAGATCCTTTCACGGCAGGACATCGCTCGCAGTTGCCGCTACCGACAACCCGAAAATTCTTGCCCCCGTCAATCAGACCGATAATATTATTTTTCTGCCATTCAATGATGAAGAGGCATTGCAGGAATGTTTTTCAAAAAGAGGAAATGAAATTTCCTCGGTAATTATCGAAGGGATCCAGGGTGTGGGCGGCATACATGTTGCGGCCATTTCCTTTTTACAATCCATAAGAAAATATTGTGATGAGTATAATTCCGTATTCATTGCAGATGGTGTTCAATGCGGTTATGGAAGAACCGGAAGATTTTTCTCACATGATTTTGGAAATGCTGATGCAGACATTTACACCATGGCAAAGGGAATGGGCAATGGATTTCCCGTGGCAGGTATTATTATTGCGCCAAAAATTCATGCAAAACATTATTTGCTCGGTACAACTTTTGGCGGGAACCACTTGGCCTGCGCTGCCGCCCTTGCTGTGCTTGAAGTGATTGAAAAAGAAAACTTAATGCACAATGCCGAGGAGATCGGAAATCACTTGATGAATGAATTAAAAAATATTTCTCACCTGAAAAATATCCGGGGCAAAGGGTTGATGATTGGGTTTGATTTGCCGGAAGAGTTAAAGGATCTCAGGAAAAATTTATTATTTAATCAGCATATTTTTACAGGAGAAGCAAAACCAAATGTTATTCGCTTGTTGCCTTCATTGGCATTGCGGAAAAAGGACGCAGACGAATTCATAGAATCCATCAAGGAAGAAATTGAAACGATGATGGCTAAGGAAGTTGTGGGCTAATGGCCATGCGCTTGGTATACCGGTCAAATTGGCCATTGGGTTACCGAGGCTGAGTGACATTGAACCACACTAGTATGCATGGAAGTGTGCTGAACAACCATTCCCGGCTGCTCACCAAAATATAAAAATTAACCATTGAGAAATTTTATTTCTGTCGATGATGTTCAAAACCTGGATGCCCTTATAAAAAAGGCATTGAGGTATAAAACAGATCCCTTTGCGGATAAATCACTTGGCCTGCATAAGCGGATTGGTTTATTATTCTTAAATCCGAGTATGCGCACCAGGTTGAGCACACAGGTTGCTGCCCAAAACATAGGACTGGAGCCGATTGTATTTAATATAGATAAAGACGGATGGGCGCTCGAGTTTGAAGAAGATGCCATCATGAGCGGCAATAAGGTCGAACACGTGAAAGATGCCGCGCCGATACTCGGGAAATATTTTGATATTCTGTGCATACGCACATTTCCATCTTTAAAAAATAAAGAAGATGATTACAGCGAATTGTTTATAAAACAGTTTATAAAATATTCAGGGATTCCCGTGGTGAGTTTGGAAAGTGCAACATTGCATCCGCTGCAGTCCTTAACGGATGTGATTACCATACAGGAGGAATTAATGAGCCGGTCAATCGCTCATGACCGAAGACCGAAGATCGTGCTCAGCTGGGCACCGCACGTAAAAGCACTTCCTCAATGTGTTGCAAACAGCTTTGCGCAATGGATCAACGCATGGGGAAAAGCAGAATTTGTCATCACGCACCCCGAAGATTATGAACTGGATGAAAAATTTACCCTCGGTGCAGCGATTACTCATAACCAGGAAGACGCGTTGAAAAATGCAGATTTTGTGTATGTAAAAAACTGGAGCACCTATAATGATTACGGGAAGATTTATTGCAATGATCCCGAGTGGATGCTAACCAATGAAAAACTAAAATTAACAGACAACGCAAGAGTGATGCATTGTTTGCCTGTCAGAAGAAACGTTGAATTGAGTGACGAAATACTGGATGGAGCCAGCAGCATCGTAACCAGACAGGCAGGGAACCGGGTATGGGCGGCGCAAGCGGTACTTTCGCAAATTCTTGGGAACACCCGAAATGGATAATTTATACGTCATAAAAATTGGAGGAACCATTATAGATGATGAAAAAAAACTTTCTTCATTTCTGCAGTCATTTGTATCGGTACAATCTCCTAAAATTTTAGTCCACGGCGGCGGGAAGGTTGCAACAAAGCTTGCAGACGCTTTGGGAGTTCAGCAAAAACTTATTGACGGAAGAAGAATTACCGACGCAGAAACCCTGAGGATCGTGAC
>DATGFZ010000424.1:0-6298 GCA_035308805.1 Puia sp.
TTATATATTGTTGCATTGACCGTAAAGTTGCTGTTGGCCACAGAAACGAAAGCCGGTGAAATGGAAACCTGTGAAGCTTCTATATCATAATCGGGTAAACTTTCTTCATTCAGTTTTAAGGCTGGGTCTCCATGAAGTGTCATTTCTTCTGCATGAAGCCGTGCATAATAATCGGTTGGTGCAACATTGATCAGGTATTGCACTGCATCGGCCTGGGTTTTCCCTATGGATTGACCGTAATCAGTTCTCGCAATATCAGTATACAGTCCGTTCAGATAAATATTCAGGTAATTTACAATCCCAAAGCTTGTGCTTGCCGCAAAAGCAATTGCTCCTTTTTCCGGTGCAAGTACCCAGGTTTCGGATAGGGTTTTACTGTTGCTGGATATTCTTCCCGGATCAAAAAGAAAAAAGTTACCTGCGTTACACCCATTTACATACATAACGGGGTATTTTCCCTGGTTGCTGTAATTAGCAGGATCATCAAGATTATCCTGGAGCGTCGATTGTGATGAATGACCAAAATAAGTTAGAATGCTTAACCCCGTAGAGAATAAATTAACTATTTGCTGGTTTGAGAAATTACTCACCTGGACATTGCCATTGCAAAAAGTAGTTACATAACCTCCGAATAAAGTATCCTGAATAATTTGCTGGTAAGCCCCCATATAACTGCACAGGACGGCACCAAGGTAGGGATCACTTGCACCCGTTACATGCATTACATTTTTCATCCACGCTCTTCCCAGGATGGTATTTGGCGATGTCTGCTGAGTTTGTTCGTATTCTTTTACTTTGGTAAGATAGGTTTCTACTTCATCCCCACTGATAACGGACAATCTGCCAATTGGCGTAAGAGGCATTACCTGCAATACATCGGCAGCGCTTAATTTATTGTCAGACGCCGGATTGCCAAAGGTTGGAACAACTTCCAACCGCTGCAGCATGGGATCACTTTCATTAGTCCGGCAATCATTATAAGTAACACCATGTCCAATCAGAAAAGCAAATTGAGGTTTTTGCGAAAAAACATTCCGTGCATAACTCAAAAAATTTTTAATGGACAGTGGATGAAATTTTATCCCGAATGAAAACTGATCCAGCAGTTCATTAACATCAACAACAATTGCGTTAAAGCCACCTCCTGCAATGGAGCTGCGATACGTTTTATAATCCAGAACGGCGTTCCTTCCATTGCTGGTTGAATATACAATGGGATTACTGATCAGCAGATAATTTCCCTGGTTGGATCCGCTGGAATAATTGACAAAAGTTTTTGGCGTCAAGGATGTTACCGTGCCGATGTTGGTACCGTCCTCACTAACCATCACAAAATTCCTGGTGGATGAATAGGCCGGCAACTCAAAATAAAAGCTCCCTGATCCTGCTATGGCGGTATACCTTGCTCCCGTTGTCATATCATACAGCACTGGAAGGCTCGCAGATGCGAAACCCGTAATATTTAAAAAATATCCTGTGCTTCTGCCCGGCAATTGAAAAGCAAAATTACTTGCTCCGCCGAAATTAAATTGTCTTGGATAATTTAATTCATAAAAAGAAGCCACTACCCAATCGTTCGGGTTTGTACAATTATTTTGATAGTTTAATAATACCGAGCCGGAATTGATATCACTGATCGGGATAGTCTCAGTGGCGAGCAGATCATTGAAATTATCCATTTCTGTATCTACAATACTAAAGCCATTAAGCGATATTTGAACCGTTCTGGTATTGGCCGCATCACCCACCATTCCAAATTTCAAACTCGCGCTTTGCGGGCCTCCTGTATACACATTTAGGTTTGTCAGCACATTGTCTGCATACTGTGTCCCGCCGGGAATATTACCGCTGCTCCAAAATTCCCCTATGTCATAAGATGATGAGTAAACGTATTCTCCAACATCTGCCGCATAACCGGGATTGATTTGCACCTTAAAATAAGAACCTGCGGTATACATAAAATATGGCTCAGCAGGCAACACATTGCCTGTAGTGTCATTGGTGGAATTGTTGTAATGAAAAGGACTTCCTGTCGGATTGACCGTAAGAAAATACACAGCAGTATCTGTTTCCAAACTCCAGTGGGTAGTATGCTGATAAGACGGACTTCTGTAAAGAGCGTTATCGGGTTTACCATCATTCATCTGCCCCCAAAATTCAATATATCCGCCGGCTCCCAGAACGCCGGTAGCCGCTGAAGTATAAATAGGAACCTCCTGTCCGTTTCTGAACAGTTGAAAATATTGAGCCGGTGTGCTTCCCAAGCCCGCGCCGGAAAGTACCGATTGCGGAATGCGGTAAACGCCGTTTGCGGCAATTTTGAATTTGTAATACGTTTTTGAAAAATCGATCCACTCATTGTTGTAAGGCTGCGCCCGCAGGCCGAATGACGCAAGCAACAACAATATGGTTAGAATTTTTTTCATAATATTTGGTTTCATTTCCCGGTTACCATCACTTCTTTATTGGTTTTTTTCTCAAATCAATTTTTAGGGAAAAAACATTTGTATACAAAGGACTTGATTGATTGGCCAGATTGGTAAAAGCATAATCTATTTCAACATCTCCTATCTTAAATCCCGCACCAATACTTGGCTGATATATCCATAATTTTTTTTGATTGGTTGTATCCCTGTCGTCAGTGACCTGTTGAAAATTGTCCACTCCCGCACGAATAAAAAAAACATTGTTATAGGATAATTCCAGTCCTAATTTCGGGTCTATGCTTATCGGATTGGAGCTAAAGACTTCATTTCTCTTTCCATCAAAAGTTGCATCCAAATCAGCTTCAGCAAGTAAACTCAGTTTATTGCTTAATTTGAAATTGTAAGAAGTTCCAATTACCAATTGCGGAGCAGTAAGTTCAATGGATTTGGTCGGAATTTCATTCCCGGTTTCATAAAATACCTCCTGCATTTGCTGATCAATATTATATGTCCATGCATTAAATGTTGTAGTCACATCTTTGGCTACAATTCCCAATTTCCATCGCTTTCCTGCAAACAAGGCCCCGGCATCAAAACCAAACCCCCAGGAAGACGCATAAGGACCACCTGTTTGATGAATGATTTTTGCATTGAGTCCAAAACTGATATTTTTATTTTCAGTCATTTTCAGCCGTTGCGCAAGTGAGATGAGTAAAGCGTAATCGGCGGCTGAAAAAGTGCTTATACCCGTTTCTAAATTCACGGAACCATCAGGATTTACTAAGAAAATCGTGTTCGGAATATCATCAACGGCAAATCGCAATAGGGTGAGCGCCAAAACCCTTTTATTGTCTTTAAATGGAAGTACAAGGTTGGCAAAATCATACTTGCCGATACCGGCAAAATATTCCGCATGCATGATATTTAGCTGCGGACAATCTTTTACATAAGTCAATGCTGCAGGATTCCAGTAACCTGCAGTGCCATCCGTTACCGACGCAACCTGGGCGTTGCCCATGGCCATTCCCCTGGCGCCGGCACCGATATTCATAAATTCATTTGAATATTTTTCGAATTGAGCGGTCGCTGCACAACTAAGCATCAGACCAATAAAGGTTAATACGAGGTAATTTTTTTTCATCCGGTTTAGATTTATACGCTCAATTCCAGACGAAATGAACCACTGGTTATTTGTAAGATGCCAGAACAATTTAAACATAAGCTTTTGCAGCTTTCAACGGTACAGCGTTCATTTCAAATTTCAGCAAAATAAGCAATAACTGATCGCCCCACAAGGTTAATCCCAATTCAAATACGAAAAAAAACGCCCTACTGTTGGCTCTTCCGTCATTACAAATGCTAAGTTTTTCTAACGCTCTTTTATTCAGATTATTGCGTATATTAACAAAGTACGTGGTAAACCTTTATTTTTGCGAAAATTGAACCAAAAGATCATGAATTTAATTGAAGAATTACGCTGGCGGGGAATGATTCAGGATATAATGCCCGGAACCGAAGAACAATTAACCAAAGAGATCACCACCGCGTACATCGGGTTTGATCCCACTGCCGAAAGTTTGCATATCGGGAGTCTGGTTCCTATTTTATTATTGGTGCACCTGCAAAGGGCGGGACATAAACCCATCGCTTTGGTTGGCGGTGCTACCGGAATGGTCGGTGACCCAAGCGGAAAAAGCGAAGAAAGAAATTTACTGGATGAAGAAACGTTGAATAGAAACCTTACCTGCGTAAAAAACCAATTAGAAAAATACCTTGATTTTGATCCTACAATAAAAAATGCAGCAGAGATTGCCAATAACTATGATTGGTTTAAGGAGATGAGCTTTCTTGATTTTATCCGTGATGTTGGAAAACACATCACCGTGAATTATATGAGCGCAAAAGACAGCGTCAAAAAAAGATTGGAAAGTGAACATGGAATGAGCTTTACTGAATTTACTTACCAGTTGGTGCAGGGTTATGATTTTTATTGGTTGTATAAAAATAAAAATTGCAAACTGCAGATGGGTGGCAGTGATCAATGGGGAAATATTATAACTGGCGCAGAATTGATCCGAAAAAAAGATGGCGCCGAAGTCTATGCATTTACTTGTCCGCTAATGACAAAAGCTGATGGCGGCAAATTTGGCAAGACAGAAAAAGGAAATATATGGCTTGATGGAGAAAAAACTACTCCTTATCAGTTCTATCAGTTCTGGTTGAATGCAAGTGATGCAGACGCAGAAAAATGGATCAGGATCTTTACTTTTTTAGATCAGCACGAAATTCATTCATTGATCAGCAAACACCACGAAAACTTAGCGGCCCGTGAATTACAGAAGGCACTTGCAAAAGAAGTGACTATTTTTGTGCATGGCAAGGAAGAATATAACCAGGCGGTCATCACTACAGAAAAACTATTCTCCAATCAAAGCGGCCCGGCTGAATCATTGAGCGAATCAGACCTGATGAATCTTGAGGGAGTGGTACAATGTGATTACACGGCTCAAAAAATTGCTGCAGGAATTGACGTTGTCAGTTTTCTGGCCGAAGCAAGTATCTTTCCCAGCAAGGGGGAGGCAAGAAAAATGATTCTGGGTGGTGGCGTCAGTATAAACAGAAAAAAAGTCGACAATGTACAATTGATGGTCAACAGCAGTCTACTCCTGCACAAAAAATACTTACTCATCCAAAAAGGAAAGAAGAATTATTACCTTGTAAGTGTAGTTTAAACGGGTATTTGGCCATGAATTTGCCTGATGATAAAGCAACCTTCGCTGAATATATTGCGAGGTATTGGAAAAGCGGAAATCGCAGCAGTACCGGTCAATCACCGGGGCATTCCCAACCGAGCCGCGATCGTTTTGGGGAATGATTTTTTGAGGTTTCTTTGCATTAAAAAGGAAAAATTAAAATCAATCCGAATCGACCTGTTTTCTTATCAACGCGCCGTCTCTAGCCTCCATTAAGAATTTTCGCTGAGAAATATCGTACCCATTTCCCTTCTCGCAAAAATGGACCCTGAGATTTTCGATGCTTATGGGGTTTCCATCGGGAATGTCTGCGATGTTTGAATGAAGGATATTATGACCGTCAATAATGATTACCAATCCACTGCCGATCGCTTCAAGCCTGTTTTCATTTGTTAACAACATGCCGGTGTCTTCGCTTAACCCAATTCCGATGCACGAAGGGTTTGTTGCCACAACCTGCGCCAGGCGATTAAATCTTCCGCGTTTTTCGAAATGAGAATCAATAATTACTGAATCTATAAAACCCAGACCAGAGGTGATCTTCACCTCACCCTTTAAATGTGCGCGCGCGGCATTGCCTTCATAAATCATTACATTACTCATCGCCATTGCGCCGGCTGACGTTCCTGCAATCACAAAACTTTCATATCGGTAACGCTCATGTAAAATTCTCAGGAAATCAGTTCCACCGAAGGTGGCACTTAGCCGCAATTGATTGCCTCCGCTGAACATAACGCCATTGCACAAGCGTATTCTCTCAAGGTATTCAGGCTTCATCACGTCTTCGCGATTGCGGATATGCATCACGCCCACATTAGTACAACCGATCTTTCCAAAGGCATTCAGATAATTGTTCCCAACCTCATACGGAATAGTGGATGCAGTAGTGATCACTTCAATCTGGGATAGCGGTCCGCCGGCCTCTTCTACAATGCGGCGCAAAATACCGAGCTCAAAAAAATTTAAATTGCCACGCTGCCCCTCCCCGTACTCTGCATTGGTGCCTTTGTCCTCGGCGCCTCCTATAGCAATAAGTTTTCCTGAAGGTAGAGACATTCGATTTAATGTTTGGTATCGACAAAAATAACGTAAATGCCTAACTGATAATTGTTTTCAAAA
>DATGFZ010000425.1:0-1685 GCA_035308805.1 Puia sp.
TTCTTCAATGGTTTTTTTTGGATGAATATCGGCGTTCCAGCTTTCTTTTACATCGCACCAAACGCATCCAACGTCACAACCGCCCAGGCGAATAAAATAAGCAGCCTTTCCCTGGTGAAATCCTTCGCCCTGGATTGTATAAAAAGATTCCATTACCGGGATCAGTTCTCTCTTATTTTGCGTTGTTACTTGCATGCTTTGCAAAGTTCATGATTTTTGGAGTAAGAATCAGTAATGTAATCGTTATAATAAGGCCTTGATATTTATAAAAGGGTGCTTTGAAAAACAATGCAGGTATCAAAAGTCTAATTCTTATCGATGCATGCTTTGAATGTATTTTTCATTAATGCTGCGATGGTCATTGGTCCAACCCCGCCGGGCACGGGGGTGATATAGCTGCATTTGGGAGCAACTTCGGAAAATTTCACATCGCCCTTTAATGCGAAGCCGCTTTTTTTTGAAGCATCAGGAACGCGGGTTATTCCAACATCAATGATGATCGCATTTTCTTTTACCATATCGCCAGTGAGAAATTCGGGCTTGCCCAATGCCGCTACAATCAAATCTGCCTGCAAACACAATTCGCGCAAATTTTTTGTTTGCGAATGACAAATGGTAACGGTGCAATTTCCGGGATTGGTATTGCTGCTGAGTAAGATGCTGATCGGGCGACCGACAATATTGCTTCGCCCAACAACCACTGCATGCATGCCGCGCGTGTCAATTCTATAATGCTCCAGTAAGAGCATGATACCATGCGGTGTAGCGGGAACAAAAGTTGATATTCCCTGAACCATTTTCCCAACACTTATCGGATGAAACCCATCTACATCTTTTGAAACATCAATGGCATTGATTACTTTCTCGTCGGAAATATGTTTTGGTAGAGGCAACTGAACCAAAATTCCATCCACATCGATGTCTGTATTCAATTCCCCGATCACATTCAACAATCTGTTCTCACTGATCGTATCTTCTAATCTGATTAATGTGGATTTGAATCCTGTTTCCGCGCAAGCTTTTACTTTTGCATTTACATAAGTTTCACTTGCCCCATTGTTGCCAACCAAAACCGCTGCGAGATGCGGGACTTTTTTTCCTTCGGTGACCAGTTGCGCAACCTGTAGTTTAAGTGCGTCCTTAATGTGTTGCGATGTTAGCAGTCCGTCTAAAATTTGCATGGAGCAAAACTAATGTGAAAATGTGATAATGCGATAATGTCCAAATAATACCAGGATGTTCTTGCCTGTTTTTAATTCCGGATTTTTCAAACCAACGTATAAGTGAAGTTGACTGGCTGAAAGAAAAGCTAGTACTGCTTTTGCTATGAGCGTTTTTCAGGTAGGCATTAACGTTATCCATTATCATTTTTCAAATTCAATTCAAAATCAAGTTCAGCCATATCATTTAATTGTGATACCAGCAAATGGGCTGACAAATCTCCGCGAAAGATTACAGAAATATCAATCCAGGTTTTTACTGATTTGGGGAATTGGCAATTGACAGAGATCGAAACAAAGCATTGGATTAAGGTTTGTGAATATGCGGGCATCGAAATGCCGCTTTGGCATTATTACATATATATTGTATAGACAGTGAAATATTATCCGGTGGTTCAGGGAAATGCCGAAAATCCGAATCCAACCTGGGAAAAGGATTTTATATAAGGTTTAGCTTCGACCATT
>DATGFZ010000426.1:0-1515 GCA_035308805.1 Puia sp.
AAATAACATTCTTCCTAAAAAACCACGAAGAAAGGGTTCATCGACATCTGTAATATGCGGTGGAACATAATGACGCAGCCAATCCATCAGATTTATATTCTTGTTCAGAAAATATTCGGTGTTATCATTTGGCAAATACGCGGTGGTTATGGTTGTCCCCCAATCAAAAACACCCGAATCCGCAGTCATCTTTTTATTGATGACCTCAAAAAAGGTGGTCAGGGCCAAATGATTTCTGCTCACAAAAGCAACTTTATCATTCTTGTTCAAACTGAAGCCGATATTGGAAAATAACACACTTCCGTCCTCCGCCTTTTTCGAAAGTTTTTCAATATTCAATACCTGGTTTCCAACTTCACGCTGTTGTTTAAAAAATATTCCCGGGTATCGCCTGTTGGATGGTTCAATATCTTCTATCACCAATTTTTCCAATGCCTTTTTTCTCGACGTTGCCTGCTTTGATTTGGAAGCGTTTGCTGAAAAACGGGCGATGAATTCCAGTAAAGCCTGCCGTTTATCTTCTGTCTTTTTATTTTTATCACTCATTTGTCGTGCCATCAATTGGGATGATTCGTACCAGAAAGTATAATTCCCCGTGTAAATTTTTATTTTCTGCCTGTCAACATCTGCAACGTGGGTACATATTGCATCAAGAAAATGCCGATCGTGCGAAACAACGATAACGATATTTTCATATTCTGCTAAAAAATCTTCTAACCAACTGATGGTTTGTACGTCGAGATCATTGGTCGGTTCATCCAGAATAAGGATATCGGGATTCCCGAAAAGTGCCTGCGCCAGGAGCACACGTACTTTCATAACACCGGTAATTTCCTTCAGCAATAAGGCATGATATTTTTCTTCCACGCCTAAATCACTCAATAAAGACGCAGCATCGCTTTCCGCCGTGTAACCTCCCATTTCTCCAAATTCCGCTTCAAGTTCGCCAGCACGGATTCCGTCAGCTTCAGTAAAATCTTCTTTTGTATATAGCGATTTTTTCTCGTGCATTATCCTCCACATTTTTTCATGCCCCATCATCACCGCATCCAGGACAGAATATTCATCAAATTCAAAGCGATTTTGTTTCAGCACCGCCATGCGCAATCCCGGTGAGATTTCAACAGAACCTTTATTCGGTTCAATTTCACCAGCCAAAACTTTTAGAAAAGTTGATTTCCCCGCTCCGTTCGCGCCAATAACGCCATAGCAATTCCCCTTTGTAAATGTCAGATTCACTTCGTCAAACAATACCCTTTTGCCGAAAGACAGCGTTATGTTATTTGCCCTTACCATTTAATACCTTTTTTGAGGGTGCAAAGGTACGAAAAAAGTGTGACCCAAAAGGTAAGAACCTTGAGTTATTTCAGGCTCAATACCTTTCCCAATCATTACGTTTTAGTTATCCGATATGGAAATGCTGCAGCAGGCGGCAGCATTACAATCGACGTATTTCCACTGATTTGTGCATGCCTTGCCACCATAGTTTTAAAATGTGGAAAATCCAATCCCTTA
>DATGFZ010000427.1:0-2403 GCA_035308805.1 Puia sp.
TCGTAGCGGTGCGATGTAAGTAACTTGCCTTTTTTATGCAACGACTCCTAGTGAGCGGAAATATAAATATGTTAGTTTTGAATAAATTTTAATACTCAACAATCTAAAAAGCTAATCCCCCTTTTGGGGATATGGACATGAAATTTTTTATTGACACTGCAAACCTGGCGCAAATAAAAGAGGCTAACGAACTGGGAATCTTGGATGGTGTTACCACCAACCCAACGCTGATGGCGAAAGAAGGCATTAAAGGTGAAGATGCAGTCAACAAACATTATGTGACCATTTGTGAAATGGTAAATGGCGATATCAGTGCTGAGGTAATTTCAACGGATTTTGACGGCATCGTAGCCGAAGGAAAAAAACTGGCTGCATTGCATAAAAATATCGTAGTAAAAGTGCCGATGATAAAAGACGGCGTTAAAGCGATGAAGTGGTTTACCGACAATGGCATCCGCACAAATTGTACGTTGGTATTTTCTGCCGGACAAGCGATACTCGCAGCAAAGGCAGGAGCAGCCTATGTTTCGCCATTTATAGGCAGAATTGATGACAGTGGGTGGGATGGTGTTGAACTGATCGGACAGATCGCCCAGATATATACCATTCAGGGATTTCAAACTGAAATTCTGGCAGCATCCATTCGAAGTCCGTTACATATTGTTAAATGTGCGGAAGCAGGCGCCGACGTATGTACATCTCCGTTAGAATCCATTCTTGGTTTGTTAAAACATCCGTTGACAGATATCGGGCTGGCAAAATTTCTTGCCGATGCAAAAGCAGCCAAATGAAGTAAAATATCGTCTTAACTGTTGGGAAGCAGGAGTCATAAAGTGTTGATTTCTGCTTTTTATTTTATAAAAGTTCTTTTGTCGCAGATGGGAACAAGGTTTTTTCAAGACAGTCTCCCTCTTAAGCGTACCGGCAGAGGGACGGCGTGAAGCGGCAATAAATTGATAATTCTTCGAACACCATGCGAGTAACCTGCTTTGCCGTCATTGTAATGCTGTCTTTTTTTTGCTTGCATAGCAATGCCCAGGAATTTGGGGGTAACCCACCTTCCCTAAAATGGCGACAAATCAATTCTGATACCGCCAGAATAATTTTTCCAGCAGGTATGGAAAAGCAAGCGCAACAGGTTGCATCTATCGTGTATGCACTGAATCGCAACACCGTCCCGACAATTGGTTCGGTTAAAAAGAAAGTAAACATTATTTTTCAAAATCAAACAACCATCTCCAATGGATATGTAGCCTTGGCCCCGTTTCGCAGTGAGTTTCAATTAACGCCTGAACAAAATAGTTTTGATCTGGGGAGTTTGCCATGGCATGAGCAACTCGCCATTCATGAATATCGTCATGTGGAGCAGTATAACAATCTTCGGGTTGGATTATCAAAAGCGTTTTATTATATTTTTGGAGAAAGCGGCCAGGCATTCGCAAACAGCCTTTCCTTGCCAAATTGGTTTTGGGAAGGCGACGCGGTTTTCCAGGAGACATTGGTAAGCAAGCAGGGCAGGGGCAGGCTGCCATTTTTTTTTAACGGTTACCGCTCGTTGTGGGCCGGAAATAAAAATTATTCATTTTTGAAATTGCGTAATGGTTCATTGCGCGATTTTGTTCCTGATCATTATCCCTTGGGTTACATGCTGGTTGCCTATGGCCGTGAAAAATTCGGTGATGATTTCTGGAGAAAAGCAGCACATGATGCCGCTGCATTTTCGGGATTGTTTTACCCTTTACAGACTGCCATTAAAAAATATTCCGGTTTGTCATTTGCCCAATTCAGGCGTGACGCGTTGAACTATTTCAGCACTCAAGTTAAGAAAGACATTAGAACCGATTCTTCGGCAATATATGCCCGTGATCATAAACATTTTGTTTCCAGTGAGGAATTTCCGCAATGGATTGACCACAATAGCATGGTTATGGTCTCCAGTTCCTATAAAAAAAACCCAGCATTCATCATTTATCATGTAATCACCGGGAAAAAAGAATTCATCAAAACAAGGGCAATTTCGCTGGATAATTATTTTTCTTACCGCAATCATAAAATCGTTTACGCAGCCTACGAGCCCGATCTCCGCTGGAATTGGCGCGACTACAGCGTGATCAGGGTGCTGGATATGAGATCAAAAAAGGATAAACGGATTACCTCGCGGTCAAAATATTTTGCGCCCGATATTTCAGATGATGGACTGCACGTTGTTGCGGTTAATGTAACGGTAAATGGCGGATCGCAATTGCATCTGCTCAATAGCAAAACAGGCAACATTGAGAAGGTAGTACCCAATGAGGAACACTTATTTTATACTTATCCCAGATTTTATGACAATAAGCATGTCATTAGCGCGGTGAGAAATCAGCAAGGAGAAATGGCGCTGGGGATTTTTAATATTATAGA
>DATGFZ010000428.1:0-4230 GCA_035308805.1 Puia sp.
TAAGTTTATCCACAAAAAATAATCTGCTCTCAAACATTTTCTGATGGATCAACACACTGCCTCTTGCCTGTGTGGCAACCACCAGGACTATACTCAATAAATCCGGTGTAAAACCAGGCCAAGGATGATCATAAATAGTGAGCACCGAATCATCTAAAAAATTCTGAATCTCATAAATTTCCTGTTCAGGTATGTGAATATCGTCCCCTGAAAAGTCCATTTGTATCCCTAACTGTTTGAATTTCTCGGGAATGATTCCGAGATTTTCAAGACTCACGTTTTTGATGGTGATATCGCTTTGCGTCATGGCCGCAAGTCCAATAAAAGAGCCGATTTCGATCATATCGGGCAACATCCTGTGTTCCGTTCCTTTTAAATAAGTAACCCCTTCAATGGTTAATAGATTACTGCCGATGCCACTGATCTTTGCACCCATGCTGTTCAGCATTTTGCACAATTGCTGTATGTATGGCTCACACGCAGCATTGTAAATGGTTGTCCCTCCTTTTGCCATGCTTGCCGCCATAATGATATTTGCGGTGCCCGTGACAGAGGGTTCATCCAGCAATAAATTCGTTCCTTGTAATTTCGGCGCTTCGAGATGAAAAAAATTATCCTGGGTATTGTAATCAAATGTTACCCCGAGCTTTTCAAAACCAATAATGTGTGTGTCCAATCTTCTTCTTCCGATTTTATCGCCTCCGGGTTTTGGGATAAAGGCTTTTCTGAATCGCGCAAGCATAGGCCCGGCCATCATCACAGAGCCTCTTAACCTTCCGCTTTTTTGCCGGTAAACCTCACTGTGCAAAAAATCTATGTTCACGTCGTCTGCCTGGAAACTACAAACATCTTTTGATAAGCGATCTACTTTCACGTTCATTTCTCCAAGCAATTCAATCAAGAGATTTACATCTAAAATGTCAGGAATATTTGAAATGGTCACTTTTTCCGGCGTAAGCAATACGGCACTGATGACCTGCAAGGCTTCATTCTTTGCGCCTTGCGGAATTATTTCTCCGTTTAATTTTTTTCCCCCTGTAACTTCGAATGAACCCACAGTTAACTTTTTTACGAATGTAAAATTAAAAAAGTAGCAGGTGAAAAAAATTCACCTGCTACACTATTCAAGATTAATTATTTTCTGAAAAAATTAATATCTTTTCTTTTTAAACTTTCCGTTCCTGTCATTGCGGTCATTGCGATCGTTCCTGTTGTTATTGTTTCTTGGCTGAAATTTTTGATTCCTCTTATTTCTGTAATCTCCGCCACCTCCGTAACCCCCGCGATCACGATCCCGGTTATCGCTGGCGCGATAACTTTTTACATAAGGGGTGTTGGTGAATTCCAATTGTCCTCCGGTTATATTGCTGAGTTCACTCTGGATTGCATCATCATGCACCGTTTCTTTATGCCAGTTGTTGTACGCAAGCTTCATATAATAAGCGATGGAATTTGCAAAACCATTTCTTTTTTCCCCGTTTTCTTCGCTCAGCGCTTTATTAATGACCAGCTCCAGGTTTTTGCCAAGATGAGAAAATTTCGGGTATCGCTTGGGATAGGGGAGCGGATCTGGTTTTGCTTTCAGTGTTTCCCTTGTCGGAATCGGATATGGAGATTTCACATCCAGCTTAAAATCAGAGATAAGAAATAAATGATCCCATAATTTATGCCTGAAATCTTCTACATTCTTTAAATGCGGATTTAAAAAACCCATCAGTTCAATCACAGCATGCGCGTTGCGCTGGCGCACTTCAGGATCTTCAATTGTAAGCAGGTATTCAATCATTTTTTGAATATGCCTTCCATATTCGCGCATCACCAGGTAATTGCGCGTAGTATTATATTCCATCAAAATTGTTTTCACAAATGTAACGATGTTTTGATAATGAAAAAGGGTCTTGATTAAAAGACCCTTTTTCAGTAAACGGTTAAACGCTAATTATTAATTAATATTTTGCTTATGTATTGTTGATTGTGCGTTAAATCTTTTGCGTAGAGGTAATACAGACCCCGTGCAGGGGCACTGGTTAAATTCAACCTGATTTGATTATTCCCGGCCACAGTCACTGCATTTTGCTGAATGATCTGCCCGGCAACATTTACCAATTGAATGGAGAAATTGGCATTTTGTATTTCATCAAAGGAAAAGATCACAGCATTCTTTACAGGGTTTGGATAAACCTGCATTCCTCCTGAAAAAGCTTCTCCGTTGATGTGCACAGATTTTATGACGGTGTACGTTGAATTACCATCTGGACCGGTGCGTTTAACCCGAAAGAAAATTACTGCAGATTCGTTGTTGTTCAGTATGTATTGGAATTGATACGGCTGATTTACATCTGACAGGTCCGAACCCGATTGTTCATAACCTGCCGGACTATAGCTTGAACCATCCTTACTGTATTCTATTTCGTAGGTAAATCCACTTTGTTCATTTTCGGTTATCCATTGCAGTTGTACATAATTATTTTCTTTGACGGCAGTAAAATTGATAATATTTTCCGCAAGAAGGATTGTCGGACACCAGTAATACGTCAACCGGAATGTACCCCAGGAATTTGATTTTATCGCCGTGGAATAGTTCACTCCTCCAAATGTGGCGATTGCCCCCCCTGTCAGGCTGGTTGTGAAATCTACCGTACCTGAGGCTCCGAGAAAAGGTGCGACCGTGGCGGTACTCCCCGCGCCGGTTACGTTGTTGATTAATGTATCCGGACCGAAAGTGGTTGAATCATCAGGCAATCTCGGTTGCGGCGGATGTAAATCTATTTTATCGGTATCTAAATATATGGGACCATATGTCTGATTCGACGAAGAATAAGTGACAAGCCAGTTGTTGGGTCCCGTAGACGAGGGTCCCGTGACCGCATCGCTGATCGTTGTTTGAAAAATATAAGTGTGTCCGTTAGTCGTGTCGGTGTTGCGTGCTGCCGTGGTAACCACTGCTGAAATGGTATCATTGAAACTGATGCAGGATAATGTTCCAAGGGCGGGATCGAATTTGGGAAAACTAAATATGCTGCTGCTTGCCTGCGTGGGAAGCACACTGTCCAGATAGGTAAGCGGGGTTGCTGAAGCTCCACCAGAGCACAAACATTGTGCGGAGCTGTTTAAAGGAATGGAAATGGAAAAAAATAAGACCAACGCAAATAGCGAAGTGTAGATTTGTTTCATGGTACTGGATTTAATTTAATAGGAATGGTTTTCAAATATATACAGCCGCAACAACAATGCCAAAGCACTTATACGCAATTAATAAGAACGTAAAAACCCTCAGTTAATTTTGCACATTTCTATTTATGCTTTTATTTCCCAAATTTGGCTTTTTTCTAAATTCGGTAAAACATTTAAAGAGCTAAAAATGATTATTCAGCTTAACTTCGCAGGTTCTTGAAATTGTTTGTATGCAACAATCTTCCATAAATATCAATGTCCATCTTGACGCCAATAAAGTTCCCGAACAGATTACATGGAGCGCATCGGATACGTCTGCAGATGCTATCAAAAAAGCAAAAGCCATGATGCTTTCATTCTGGGATGGCGCTGAAAAAAATGCTTTGCGCATTGACCTGTGGACAAAAGATATGATGGTTGATGAAATGGCTGATTTTTTTTACCAGACATTAATGACGATGGCCGAATCGTATCAGCGTGCTACCAAAAATGATGAAATGGCAAATGACGTGAAAGCATTTGCCAAGCAATTTTATCGCAAGTTCAGTGCGCAGCAGGTCAAACAAAACAAACTCTAATCAATAAATCGATATTATGTCACTCGAACAAAAGGTAATGGCTGATATGAAACCTGCCATGCTTTCGAAAAATGAAAAGGCTTTGCGCGGATTGCGTGCCATCAAAGCGGCAATCATACTGGCCAAAACGGCAGAAGGAGCCGGCGGTGAATTGAAAGAACAGGATGAAGTCAAATTGTTGCAGAAATTGATCAAACAAAGAAAAGATTCATTGGAAATTTATCAGCAGCAGCATCGTGCAGACCTTGCACAAAAAGAACAGGAAGAAATTGAGATCATTGAGAAATTTTTGCCAAAGCAACTGGATGCCCAGGAACTGAAAGCCTTTATTTCCAAAATCATTGCAGAAGTCGGGGCAAAGTCAGCAGCCGATATCGGTAAAGTGATGGCAGCCGCCACCAGGCAGCTTTCGGGCCAGGCAGACGGAAAAACCATAAGCAATGTTGCCAAAGAATTATTATCCAGGTAGTTGATGGAT
>DATGFZ010000429.1:0-10712 GCA_035308805.1 Puia sp.
GCACGGGATGAAAATCCGTAATGATGAGGTCTCCTCCCTTTTTTAAGATCCGCGACCACGCTGAAATGGCTTTACGCACGTCCTCAATGTGGGCAATCGTGAGTGTTGACACAATGACATCATAATAATTATCCGGTTCCTTTCTAAAAAAATCATCGCTTATTTTCTTTACGGTTGACGCAGGATATTTTTCGGTTAGCTTACTGAGCATTCCTGCTGAAACATCAAAACCGGTTACCGAACGCGGATGATCCTCAAGAATTCTTTTCCAATGTCTTCCGGTTCCGCAGCCGATATCGGCAACGTTCTTATCCCTGATATCTACTTCCTGCAACAAGTCCCTGAAAATAATTTCATCAAGATCGAGCATCAGATTTCCCGGCTGATCATCATAATTCTCCGACCACAGATCATACGCATCCTCCGCATTTTTTTCATACAGCAGGGAGTCGTTTTTGTGAAAATATTTTTTAATGGTGTCCAACATACATGCAGGTTAAAGTATACTAAAATTTATGGATAAAAGTTCAGCCGGAATATTTATAAGAAACAAAACGCAGATAAAAACCCGTTATTAAAATCCTTTTATGGTAAATACGATTTAACGTGGAAATAGTTGCTTGTCAAGGCGTTTATTTGCCTTACGGGCAACTTTCGGACAAAAAAAACGTATGTTCTTTGCAATAAGAACGCTTGAAATTTTAGAAGATGAAAAAGATCCTGTTGTTCAATCCGCGCAGTGCAGAAAATAAGTATAGAATTCCGAATTCGATCCTGAATATCGCAGCTTCTGTGGATCATACATATGAATGGGCAATTGTAGACGGCAACCGGGAAAATGATTCCTACCAAAAAATTGCTTCCTACTTAAAGACGGGGGAATATAAATATATCGGATTTACCGTCATGCCCGGCCCGCAAATGAAGCAATCCATTCCGCTGGCAAAAAAAATTAAAGAAAACTTTCCCTCGACCGTAATGATCTGGGGAGGCTATTTCCCAACCAACCACTATAAGGTTGTTTTGAATTCGGGCTTTGTGGATTTTGTCATCAACGGCCCGGGGGACAACGCTTTCCCAAAACTAATTGACGCATTGGAAAACAATACCCCCTATGAGCTGATCAAAAACCTGGCATTCAGAATCGAAAACGAGGTGATCAAGAACGGCAAGGAAGACCTGATTGAACAAGAGACATTGCCGCCGCTACCCTATGACAAGCTTAATCAATTGTATGATATCGGAAAATATCTTGGGAAAACATACCTGGGAAATAAAACCCTCGCTTATCATTCAAGTATCGGCTGCCCCTTCACCTGTTCGTTTTGCGCGGTAGTCCCTATTTACGAAGCACGATGGAAAGCCAAGACAGCACAGCATGTATACAGCGATATAAAATATATCAAAGACAACTGGGGCGCTGATGCGATTGAATTTCACGATAACAATTTTTTTGTTTCCGAAAAAAGAACGGTCGAATTTTCAAAACTCATCAGACCCGAAAAAATGAGCTGGTGGGGAATGGCGCGCATCGATACCATGCATCGTTTTACGGATGAATCCCTGGCGCTGATCCGTGAGGCCGGTTGTAAGATAATTTTTTTTGGCGCGGAAAGCGGTAACGATAAAATTTTAAAACAATTGGATAAAGGGGGTACACAAACCGGGGACCAGATCACCAAATTTGCCGAACGTCTCAAACAATTTGACATCATCCCTGAATATTCCTTTGTACTTGGCACGCCGGCGCCGACCGAAAAAGAAGTGATGGAACAAATTGATTTTGACATCAACTTCATCAAAAAAATAAAACACATCAACCCGAAAACAGAGATCGTTTTATATACCTACAGCCCTGTTCCCACAGAAGGCTCAGCCTTGTACGAGGAAGTGCTTGCCAAAGGGTTTTCCTTTCCTAAGAAACTAGAAGACTGGATAAATCCCGAGTGGGAGAATTTTGACTTGCGCAAGAACCCGCTCACCCCCTGGCTGACGCCGGAGATGATCGATAAAATAAGAAATTTTGAAACCGTGCTGAACGGGTATTATCCCACCGTTTCAGACATCCGCTTAAACGCGCTGAAAAGAAAACTGATGCGCTTCGCAGCCGGCATACGATACAAAATAAATTTCTATGATTATCCCTATGAAATAAAATTATTGCAGCGTTTATGGAAATACCGGCAGCCTGAAATACAGGGTTTTTGAACGGATCTGCACCGGCAAGCTGCCCGGCGCCATATACAGAAAGCGCGGGCATACCGTCCAACACGCAACCATGACCGAAAATAAAAGATGACCATGTTCCACCAGCTTCCAAACAAATCCGGTGCGAAGCCGGCAACGGAGCAGGTGAATGTAACATTAACCTTTTGGAATGATAGAAGATATTTCAATAGAGAACCATTCAATTGCATTTGAAGAGCAGTATCATAACCTGCGGCTGAGGGAACAAAGAATTTATTCCAATCAGCAAATCGCCAAACTGCCCGATATTGAAGCGGACCATGTTCATGCCCGTGAATGGATGGCAAGAAAACAATCTTCCGAACGTCTTATTCAGCTGCTTAAAAAAAAGAAAACCAGGCTGAATATCTTAGAAGTCGGTTGCGGCAATGGCTGGCTTTCTGCGAAATTATCCGGCATCGGCAATGCGACCGTGACCGGCATTGACTTGAACCGTATAGAACTCATGCAGGCAGTGACCACTTTTGATGAAAGAGATAACCTGCATTTTATCTATGGTGATGTAAGGACCGCGCAACTGCCATCAGCAGGCTTTGATGTCATCGTTTTTGCAGCATCCCTCCAATATTTTTCTTCCCTGCCCGCGATCATTACCAAAGCACTCTCTTTGATCAGTAAGGATGGGGAAATTCATATCCTGGACACCCCCCTGTATGATAAAAATGAAACGGATCAGGCAGCGATGAGAACAAAAGATTACTATATTTCACTGGGCTTTGAAAAAATGAGCAGGTATTATTTCCATCATTCCTTTGCGGAATTACACGAGTTTAATTATAAAATCATGTATGATCCGAAACATATTTTTTCCAGGCTAAAAAAAATGAAGCAGCCTTTTTACCACGTGATCATCAAACAAACAAAATAACCGCGCTTGCAATCGCTATTACACACATATCATCGGTATAAGACGCTGCAGACAAATAGAATCTCCGCCTTACCAATCGTTATACTAATGCCCCACAGCGCCTGCAATTGCCGTTGTGTGATGTGCGATATCTGGAAGGATAATAAGAATTTAAAACAACTTACCGAAAGGGATGTGCAGGGATTATTGTCATCATTAAAAAAATTCGGGACCCGGCAGGTAGTTATGTCCGGTGGAGAAGCGTCCCTACATCCGAATTTTTTTCGTTTTTGTGAGATCCTTCAAAAAGAACAGATATCCGTTTCCTTATTGACTACGGGATTGACCATCAAAAAAAACGCTGAGCAGTTGTTATCATTGGTGGACGAGATCATTGTTTCTCTCGACGGCAACGGGCAGGTGCATGATACAATCAGAAATATTCCCGGTGCATTCAGGAAAATAAAAGAAGGGGTCGCCCATATTAAGTCAATCGATCCCCATTATAAAATAACTGCAAGAACGGTCATCCATAAACTAAATTATCGTTCCTGGGCTTCGGTCATCGAGAGCGCAAAACAAATGCAGTTGAACCAAATCAGTTTCCTGCCTGCCGACGTAAGCAGTCATGCATTTAACCGCGAAGTATTGTGGAACGCGGCTAAACAACATGAGCTTCTTTTGGAAAAAGAAGAATTGCCCGCATTAAAAACAATTATTGATGCCATCATCAATGATTATGGAGCCGAAATACAAAATCATTTCATCGCTGAACCGGCAGAAAAACTCAAAAAAATCTATGACTATTATGCTGCCTTCTACGGCGTAAATGCTTTCCCATATAAAAGATGCAATGCACCCTGGGTGTCCACCGTCATCGAAGCAGACGGAACCGTTCGCCCGTGTTTTTTCCACGAGGCAATCGGGAACATTCATGAAAACACGCTGGACAAAATCCTGAATGGGGAAAAAGGAATTAATTTCAGGAAAAATCTGGATATGGATACAAACAGCATTTGCAAAAAATGTGTTTGTTATTTAAACCTGCCCGTACGAACTTCAGTTGCCGGATAAAATAATTTACCAACATGCTTAAACCGCCCCGGCAAATAAATTTTGAACCATTTGGTATAATTATTTTTTTGTGTCTGTTGCAGGTAATGGTTGCTTTTCTTACCACGTACAGGGGACTTGGATTTGATGAAGCGATATGGCATTATATCGGTCGCAACTGGTTCAGGCATGGATTGATTCCCTATACCGGCGGAGTTGACAATAAGTCGCCGCTGATATATTTAATTTACGGGTTTTCAGATCTGATGTTTGGCCTTAACTTTTGGTTTCCGCGTCTGCTGGCGATTGCCTGTCAGACTGCAGGAATATATTTTGTTTATAAAATCGCCAACCATTTCGGAGGAAAAAAAGCAGGGCTCATTGCCATTATTCTTTATGGCTTATCACTGACCTGGCAAAGTACAGACGGAAAATCCGTATCACAAACCCAGGCATATGAAATAACATTCCTTTTGGCATCTTTTTATTATTATTTCTCTGCTGAAAAAAATAAAGATTTCTTTTTTGCCGGAATTCTGGCGGGCATCGCCATCGCCTTTAAATTCACTGCAGTGTTTCCCGGCATGCTCATAGGCTGCGCACTGATCTATAAAAAACATATCGCGGCATCCCTTATATTTTTAACCGGGGTACTTGCCTCCTCTGCCCTGCTGACCGGACTGTTATTTTTATCCGGCATCAGTCTGCCT
The DNA here is from genome assembly GCA_035308805.1 of Puia sp. Taxonomy (GTDB): domain Bacteria; phylum Bacteroidota; class Bacteroidia; order Chitinophagales; family Chitinophagaceae; genus Puia. The sequence goes on from DATGFZ010000429.1 coordinate 4,858, forward strand.
GATTTCATGCTGTATTCCTTTTCAGACAATTTTACGGCAGGCAGCGTTACGGACCACCCCTGGAGATGGAAACTGGAACAATGTTATAACCAGTTTTTACATTCAGGAATGGTCCTGTTTTACCCGTTTGTTATGGCATGGCTCGTCATCAGAAAAAAGATGGATATCTTAATGCTCTGGCTGATTGCATCTCTTATGGGCCTATGTATAATCGGCATGTTTGCGCGTTCTCACCTGAAAGAAATATTGCCCCAGCTTTCTGTCATGAGCACCCTGTCCATAACTTATTTGCAGCAGCGATATGCGTTGTCCATGAAAGCTGTCGTCATCGTTTTGCTGGTTTTCTTTTTCCCGAAAACTACCGAGCCTTTTTGGGCATTACAAACCATGTTTAATCCGAAAAATGATCACCCAAAAATATCTTCCCGTGACGACATGAATAAACAGCTTGGTTTATGGATCAGGTCAAATACCCGCGACGGTGAAAAAGTGTATATAGCCGGATACAGCGCCTTGGCACAGGTTTATTCAGAGCGATTATCGCCGAGCATTTATTTTAATGCAACCCAAACGCCGGTGGCAAAGAAGAGATTGTTTGATGATCTCTCGCTCAATAAACCTGCAATGATTGCCATTCCGGTATTTCCTGAATACGATGCACTGATCAATAAAGAAACACGTCAGTTTATTGACGGTATCGTTGCAGATAATTATAAGGCCGATACGACCCTCTTGGGTTATCATATATATCGTCAAAAATAAAAACCGGTAAACAAATATGTAAGCAGTTGAATAAGATTGTTTTTTCCAGACCATTACTTTGGGCAGTGTTGACGCTGTACATTGCCGTAGCAGGCTATGCCATGTTTCATCATGAATTATGGGGAGATGAACTGCAGGCCTGGAATATAGCCAAAGGCAGCAGCAGCTTGTCGGATGTCATTCATAATACCCGTTATGAAGGACATCCGCCTGTTTGGTATATCATCCTCTGGATCATTGCCAGGTTTACCCATAATGTAGTGTACGTTCAGGCGATCCATTTAATGATTGCGGTACTGGTCGTTTTCGTCATTATTTTTTATTCTCCGTTTCCAACAATGACCAAAATCCTCATTCCGTTCGGATATTATTTTCTCTTTGAATATGCCATGCTCAGCCGCAACTATGCCATAGGTCTGTTCGCCGCTTTTTTGCTCTGCATGATCATAACCAAAGAATTCAGGTACAAACCGATTGTATATTATGGATTGCTTTTTATCATGAGCAATACACATTTATTCGCGATGCTGCTTGCCTGCAGCATGCATCTTTATTTTCTGATCGCGCTAGCTGAAAAGAAAAAAGGGGCTTCGCTAGTCTTACCCATTATACTCGGCATCATTATTTTTTTACCGGCTGCCTGTTTTATTTATCCGCCGGCAGATGCCACAGCGGGTATGAAAGTTTTTCTTAGCCGCTGGGATTTCCGCCAGCTGGCAATTTCGCTGCAATCGCCCTTCCGCGCTTTTATTCCGGTACCCGCCTGGTGGAAATACAATTTCTGGAACACGCAATTCTTATTTGATTGGCACAATGCTTACAGGGCTTCAAAAATCGTCGATCCGCTGGTGTCCTTTGGTATCACGGCCCTGGCTTATTTTATTTTAAAAAGAAACAGAAAATGTTTAATACTCTTTGCAGCTAACCTGCTAGCGACCTGTATGTTTGGCAATGTTTATGTCCTGACACCTCAACGATATTGTGGCTTTATTTTTATTGGATTCCTGGTAGCTTATTGGTTGTACTGTTATGAAAATCCCGTGGAAAAAACAAAAGCAGCCATAGTCAATGTGATATTATTTTTCCAGCTGCTTGCTGGTATTTTTATGATTTATAAAGATATCAATCTTCCTTTTTCCAACGGATATAAAGCAAAAGAGTTGGTGGGCAATATTCCTGCTGGTGAAAAAGTAATCACGGATTATCTCACATTCAATACCATTTCCTCATCAATGGAGACTCCGTTTTACTGCGTGGATATTCAACAACAGGCTCCCTTTCTGTTGTGGGGAAGTTATCACCAGATGTATATGAATCCCTACAGGTATACAGACGGATTTACTTATTTTTTTCAAAACGAAAGGACCAAAACAATCTACCTGATTTCTACCTTGTCTCCCGCCGTGTTGGCGAAAGTTGATTCAAAATTATTTATGCGCTTTAATATCCGGCTTACAGATAAAACAGAAGGTGCCATAGAAAAAGAAAGCAACCTGTACCTTTATAAAATAAGCATGCTGTAATGTATTGCAGAAACCTTCCTTCATTTCAAGGTGAAAACGAGCGAATCCATCTGGGTGATCTAAGTAATTTTCGGCGCAGGGGTTAACAAACACATTATTTACTTGTCTGGCAGGACAATGAGCCTCCCCCAGGTATTGGCTTACCTGACTTCCCGGTAAACCGAATCGGCGTACTCAAAAAAATGCAGGTGGTATAAAGAGGATGAATTTTCTTTTATTTTCTTTGAATTCCTTATTTTTCCAACAAGCATCATGTGACTGCCAAGCTCATAATGGCTGATTATCTCAACTTCTTTATAGGATGATGCAAATTCAGGTAAAGGAAATTTGAATAACTCGCTTTCCTGAATGCGGAAAGGCAGTTCTTCTATTTTTGGCGGGGTATTGCTGTGGTGAGCCCCAAGGGCATAAATCGTTTTGATATCAACGGCTTCAATTTCGGAAATAACAACACGCCCGGTTTCAATCATTTTTTTTACCGTGATATTTGTCGATCGCAATCCAAGCAGGTAAAGATTTTCTTCGGGATAATAACCCTGAAAATCCATCGGGAATATATTATAGTATTCTTGATCCCTGTATGAAACAACTATAATTTTTTTCGGATAGGAATATATGGCGCCATATATCTCCGATTCCAGGTATGAATGTTTTTTACTTTTGAAAACGAAACTGAGTAAAAGATATTGACTGAATAAACTAAGTTGTCTGCACCTGACCTTTGTGATCTTACATATGACAATGTTGTGGTGGCTTTCTTTCAGTGTAAATAACCGCGCAATATCCAATGACGCTACCATCCGGTTATTTTTTTCTATTGTCAATTTTACGGGATCGGCATCAAAGAAAGAAAGATGTGATGCATCGACCCGGACCGCAATGCAAAAAGGCGTTTGACAGACGATACTGTGTCTGTTACTCACCTCAATTTTATCTGAATTGTTTTTTAAAAAAACCCTTTCCTGAATCTCGCCATGTGGAATCTGTACAGCCGGAAATATTTTTTCAGGTTGTTTTTTAAAAAGGATTTTTTTTATCTGTGATTTCATTTTTTTGATAAAATAAGCACAGCAAAGTGAGAGGATTTGATTGCCGAATACGATATTACGTTAAAATATTTTTTTGCAGCAGTCCGATACTGAAACCTGGTATGTAAAAAAACATCCTGTTGCATTTCCCGGTAATTATTCTCTGTCCGCACGGGGATGTGTAAGAGGATCTTGACGGCTGCTTTCAAGGAATACAGATCAACCGCTCTCAGGAATGACGTATCAAGAACAGTAGCCACCACCATAGCATTTTGTGCACAGAGAAGCTGAAGTTTTTCAAACAGGCAGGCAATGTCTTGGATGCAATTCAACACGGCAAAATTGGCCAGGATCCCGTTCATTTTTTGGGTGAATGGCAGATGACCGGCGGACCATTCATGAAAATCAGTATTCTCTTCCACGATTTTCGGATTGTTACCCGTCTGGGCTAAGGAATCCTTTGCAATGGAGCGCATTGCAGTGGATGGTTCCAGGAAATAGACAACATATTTATTCACCAGCCAGGGCAGATCAAGCCCCGTCCCTCCGCCGAAATCCAGCGCCAGTCCACCGGGTACCATACTCGAAAAGATGTTCATGACCCGTTTGCGGACTTCATCATCTGACTTTGTCATCTGTCCGTTATAGTCCCTGGCTATAAAATCGTAAAAACTCTTTGATGAAATCATCCTGGATTTGCCTGTGATTTTTACTTGTAAACGGATTAAAAAATATAAAGTTGCTTGTTTAAAAATAACTTTACGGCTGATTGTGGAAATATGAGGCTGATTTTACAAAAAGGCATTGTCTTTGATATTATTGAGTACCAATCCGTATTAATTTACGTATTATATAGTATTCCGCATTTGGCCATTGCATGGTGTCAGTCAACCTGGGGTGCGGGAATTAAAATGCCATGAATAAAATTCTTTTTTCTCATTCTTATTTTCTTCGCTTCGATCCAAAACAATGGAAGAATGGATTGCCCTATGCCCCGCTCGGAACCCTCCTTGCCGCTTCATTCATGAGAGAAAATGGATATGCGGTGCAATTGTTTGATACCATGTTCTCAAAATCCCCCGACGAAATCATTCCTGTTTTTGAACATGAACTGCCTGATTTTTTTGTCCTGTACGACGATGGATTCAATTACCTCACCAAGATGTGTCTCACCAACATGCGTGAAGCCGCTTTTACCATGATCGGTTATGCAAAAAGGAGGGGATGCACGGTCATCGTGTCAAGTTCCGATTCAACGGATCATTACGAGGAATATTTACAAAAAGGCGCTGATTTCATTTTGCTGGGCGAAGCGGAAATAACCTTGCTCGAATTGATCCGGTCCATCCATAATAATCAAAAAAACTTTTCCGGCATCCAAGGACTTGCTTTTTTACAAAACGCCACCCTCATCAAAACACCCAAAAGACATGTGCTGAAAGAATTGGATTCCCTCCCGCTGCCCGCTTGGGATTTGTTGGACATCAAGCCATATAAGGAGTCATGGGAAAAAAACGCCGGTTTTTTTTCGATCAATATCGCCACCACACGCGGTTGCCCGTTTAAGTGCAACTGGTGTGCAAAGCCCATTTATGGCAATCGGTACAATACCCGTTCACCCGAGAATGTGGTAAAAGAAATAAAATTACTAAAAGAAAAATTCGACTTCGGACACATTTGGTTCTGTGATGATATTTTTGGTTTAAAACCGGGGTGGGTTCATGCCTTTGCAGACCTGGCAGAAAAAGAGCATCTGCAACTGAAATTTAAAATACAATGCAGGGCGGATCTGTTGTTGCAGGAAAATTACGTCAAAGACCTGGCACGCGCAGGTTGTGAAAATATATGGATGGGTGCCGAGAGCGGCTCGCAAAAAATTCTCGATGCCATGGACAAAGGAATTACCATTGAACAGATTTATGCGGCAACGCACCTGCTGAAGAAACATAAAATAAACCCCTCCTTCTTTATTCAATTCGGCTTTCCGGGTGAAACAAAACAGGACATACAAAAAACGATTCGGATGATCAATGAGCTGCTGCCCCATGAAATTGGCATTTCGGTTTCATACCCCTTACCGGGAACGGTTTTTTATGACAGGGTAAAAGCCGAATTGTATCAAAAAGCAAACTGGACTGACTCGGATGAACTCGCATTGCTGTTCAAAAATACCTATCAGCCTGCCTTTTACAGGCAATTGCACCGCTACGTACATACAAGTTATCGCAAGCATCTTGCCTTGGATTACACTTTTGCGCATCCATTTACCATCAGCCTGCCCAGGCTCAGGAAAATATTATCAGCAGGATATTATGGGGTGACCGGCTTTATCGCCAAAATAAAATTGCAGCAACTGGAAAAACCTTCTGCATGAATATTTCCGGCTCATATCGCAATGAACAACTCGCTGCCGAAGCATTTTCAAAACAGTCCTTCGTGTTTGATGAGACCTGCTCCGCCAATGCCATCATCTCTTACAAAAGAGAACGTGTCAGAAGTCACGTATTGCCTCTGCTGCCGCCGCATGGTAAAATTCTTGAAC
>DATGFZ010000430.1:0-7900 GCA_035308805.1 Puia sp.
CATAAAGACTGATTGTTTCCAAAGCTCAATTCGAACTTGTCATTTTTTATTTGTGGCGCTTCATTTTCAACACCGTTAATATTGAAACGTCTTGTAAATTGACTTACTCTTTCATAAATTACTGTTCCCGATTTTTGCTGTGCCTGAGCAGCACTTATCAATATAACAATGGATAATGGTATTATTATTTTTTTCATGTTCCTTTTTTGGCAAAACTATCAAAGCATGAATATAAAAAAGGTTAAACCACCTTTAGTTAAGGTTAATAAAGGTTAAATGCCTGATGAGACCAGAACTGAATAATTACATTTGTTGACCAATGGCTCAAAAAAAAATGATACCGGATCCTCTTTTGATGCTCATGTCTATATTGGGCATTGCTGCTTTTTTAACTTACTGGCTACATGAAAATTATGAGCGGGAAAAACGCACACTCGTTTTAAATGCCGAATCAAATTTCCGGGAATCGATTGAGCGATTACAGGTTGCCAAATTAGACCTGAAAAAAATTGCGCCGGACTTAATATACAGTAAAAAAGCAAATTATTTCTTTAAAAGTGACAGCATGGGAAAGCGAATAGTCGTCGATCTTCCGCCAAAAAAGCAAATTTTTTCCACCATTCATATTATTAACAGCAAATTAAAAGACTCATTAAAAAAGGAACCTTCCGGCAAAAAGAAAATCCTTATTTCGATCAATGAAACGAATATAAGACATGGTGATGATTCAGATCAATTTGATCCGAATGTGCCCGCGAGCGAACAGGATCATCTGATCCAACTCCTGTATGGTATCGATTCGCTGCAAGAACCATTGCAATTAAAGGAGATAGATTCTGTTTATCGTGAAAATATGCAACTTCAAAATTTGAATATTCCCTTTTCCATTCTGGAATCAGGCAGTACTCGTCTTGCCGGAGTTTTACCGCCAACTCCGTCATCACCGACAGATGAAGTAACGGTTGGGCTTGCAAGACCTGTAACTTATCAGTTGGTATTGGGTAATACCATTCCCTATTTATTAAAGAGACTCGATCTGCCAATAATTTTTTCTTTCCTGCTGTTATGTATTACCATTTTAGCGTTTGTGGCGCTTTATAAAAATCTTGCAAAACAAAAAGTGCTGAGTGACCATAAAAATGAATTCATTAGCAACATGACCCACGAGCTCAGAACACCTGTCGCTACCGTTGCTGTAGCTATTGAAGCGTTAAAAAATTTCAATGCCATCGATGACAGCCAGCGGGCAAAAGAATATCTTGATATTTCATCAAACGAATTACAACGCCTAAATCTTCTAGTGGATAAAGTGTTGAATCTTTCCAGGTTTGAAAATAGGGATGTTGAGGTGAAATATGAAACAATTGACTTACGACAAATTGTTGATGAAGTAGTAGAATCATTAAGATTGCAATTTGAAAAACAAGAAGCTCATGTCAGTGTTACATCCTCAGGCAATCTTCAATTACAAGGAGACCGGCTTAACCTGCAAAGCGTGGTTTTTAATCTATTGGATAATGCATTAAAGTATACAATTCAGAAACCGGTTATAGAAATTGATCTCGCCGAAAAACAAACCAGTGTTGAATTGAAAGTAACAGATAATGGCATTGGCATTCCACCTGAGTATAAAGAAAAAGTATTCGAAAAATTTTTTCGCGTACCGCATGGTGATAAGCACAATGCAAAAGGTTATGGATTGGGATTAAGCTATATCGCCCAGGTCATTCAAAAGCATCAAGGCAAAATCTTAATAGGAAACAAAAAGGGAATGGGCGCAACATTCATTATCATCATTCCAAAGAAACTCGCATGAACCCCGTAAAAATTTTGTATGTAGAAGATGAACTTTTTCTTGCCAAGATAGTTAGTGAGAGCCTGGAAAGCCGGGGCTTTGAGGTAATTACGGAAAATGATGGCGGAAAAGTTTTAGGAGTGTTTGAAAAATCAAAACCGGATGTCTGTGTGCTCGATATTATGCTTCCCAATAAAGATGGATTTACGATTGCGGATGAAATCAGGGCAGTTAATCAGCATGTGCCTGTGATTTTTTTGACAGCAAAAACACAAACAGAAGATCTGGTAAAAGGCTTTTCACTTGGTGGCAACGATTATATCCGCAAACCTTTTAGCGTGGAAGAACTGATTGTTCGCATTCATAATTTGCTTAAAAGAAAAATAAACGAGTCGCAAAATAACCAGGCAAACATCGTCAAAATGGGTAAATTTAATTTCCATCTGAACCGGCAGTTGCTCGTAAATGACAAACAAGAACGAAAACTTTCCTTTCGTGAAGCAGAGCTTTTGAAAATCCTTTATGAAAACAGGTATAAGATTATTGACCGCAAAGACATTCTCAATCTGTTGTGGGGCAACGATTCTTTCTTTAACAGCCGAAATCTTGATGTATATATCACCAAACTCAGGGGATATCTTAAGGACGAACCTTTGCTTGAAATCATTACCATAAAGGGAATCGGTTACCGATTTGTGACAGAATAATTTTGAACCATTTTCACAGAAGAATCGTGAAAGATCGCACAAAACAGACCGCCGGACCTGATTTAGCAAAACCGAACCCCGATTTTCTCAAAAAAATAATCCGCCCATTATTTTAATAGCATCTCCATCCCGGTTTTATGATTCAATCCTGTTTTTGTGAGACTATAGGTGAAACTGAGCAAAAAGAAACGTCGCAATGTTACCACGCTTGAATCCTCTATATAATTGTTGCTGGTGTTGCGGCCAATGACAATGTTTTTATCCAGTATGTCATGTACGCTTAATTTTAGTTCGCCTCTATTGAGGCTCAGCATTTGTTTAGCAATGCTCGCATTCCACAGGGGAATATTGATGTTAAAGCCCGTCGCACGCTGGCTATTGGCGGTGTAATTAAAATCAGCGGAGAAAAAAAACCTTCCTGTCATTTCCCAGTCAATGGAAGCATCGTATATCTGTGAAAGATAATTCGTGTTTAATGGCTGCTGCAATGAATAATTGGTTTTGTAATAATTAAATCCTCCGCTCAACCCTATGTTTATTTTATCAAGAGGGTTGACGTCAAACCTGAGTGTCGGGCCAAGCGATAGGGTTTTAATGTCATTTACAACATCATTGACAAATTGTTTAGTTTTCAAAAGCCCGGAATTGGCGCTCAGTTCCATGTTGCCTCTCAGAAAATGCAAGGGCATGCTATAACTAATATCGCTATTAAAATTGTACACGCCGTTCACGTTCACAGGTCTTGAATGAATGATGCCTAACAGATCAACACTATCAGCATTCGCGATTTTATTTTGAGTGAATTGCATCGTAAAAAACATAAAGAGATTTTTATTTTTATATGGACTTATCAAATTAAGCCGTCCCATGATGTTGTGATGATATTCAGGTTTTAAGTTTGGATTGCCTTCTTGTATGTGTAACGGATTACTGTTATCCGGTACAGGTTGTAGTTGCGAAACTGATGGCTGGCTCGTTGATGCGGCGTAATTGATCGCCAGGGATTTGAGCTTACTGAAATTGTACTGGAACCTTGCATTGGGTAAAATATTGCTGAATGTCCTACGGATAACAGAATCCCTGATGCCACTTATTATTTTTCCTTCCAACTCTGCTTGTTGATAAGAAAACCCAAAAGCATAATTATAATTGTGCTTTTGGGTTTTGATTCGGAGACCGCCATTGTAATAACCATAAGTATTTTCGAAATCGTTTGAGAGTGAATCGTTCCTTAGATTAAACTTGCCGTCGAGATTATCATAATCATACGTTGTTTTTTGGGCACTGCTATAACTATAACTTTTGCTGATGCTGAATTCTACAAGTGATCGTTTGAGAACAGGCTCAGTGTAAACAGCCTTCGCGAGATAGCCCGCCAGATTGCCCTTGACCACGTTTTGTTGATTCAATGTGTCAACTAATCCAGAGGTACTGTCCCGATTATAAAAACGGTTTATCGAAGAAATATTCCCGCCACCATGGCTATTGTTTAAACTAGTTTGCAGAGACAAGGAAAATGTTCTTCCTTTCAATTCAAATTTTTTTGCCCAGATCAAATTATTATTGAAATTAAATCCTTCATTGTAGTTTGATGTGTTACTGAATCCATCATTGGTTAAACCTTTATTCCCCGAAAGTGTTTGATAATTGGTTTGTAAACCGTTGTCCGTTTTCTGTTGGGTAAATGCAGGAGTAATGCGGATTGAATTAAAGGAATCGATGTGGTATAGAGCATTAAGGTTAAGACGATTACTATTATTCAGGTTATTTGCGAATGAATGTTTGTTATAGAAATAAGATGAATCCGGTAAAAAATAGTGATCTTGAATATTGCTTTCAACCTTTGGATTAAACCGATTATAAAAATAATTGCTGCGTATATCGAGCTTTGTGTCAATCACGTTATTATAGTTTACCCCGCCCGCCCATACCGTATTGATTCCGTTATTGTTGTTGCCAGGATTTATGCCTGTTGTTGTTGCATCATCAGCAGACAGATTGACGGTCATGTTTCCGCCCCCTCTTTGTAAGCTGGCAAGTTCACCACTAAAATCTAAAATGTCCATGAATGAAAATCCTTCGGCATTGGTATTGTTTCCCATACCCATGGCTGAGAGCTGCATAGCACCTTTAAAAGAATTTACATTGAATTTGCTTTCGTATCGTTCATCAGTTCCGGCACCGGCATCAACTTTTCCAAAAACACCGTGTTTTTTATCATCTTTCAATTTCAGGTTGATGGTCTTCTCATAATTTCCATCTTCAAAACCGGTAAGCTGAGCCTGGTCACTTTGTTTGTCATAGACCTGCACTTTATCTATCGCATCTGCAGCTAGATTTTTTGTGGCAATTTTCGGATCATTTCCAAAAAATTCTTTTCCATCCACCAGGACTTTGGTCACTTTTTCCCCCTGCGCTTTTATGGTTCCGTCTTTGTCTACCTTCACACCCGGTAATTTTTTCAACAGCTGCTCAACGTTTGCATTTGGCTGGACTTTAAAAGAGCCCGCATTGTATTGTACTGTATCGTTGAGCAAGGTGATAGGGGGATCTTCGGCCGTTACAAGAACTTCATCAAGCAGTTTGGTTTTGTCAATCATCACCAGTATTCCCAATTCTGCCTGCTTATTATTATCAGATATTGTGAAGAATTTATTTCGGTTATGGTAATTTACGTGTGTAATCATTAACCTATAATCCCCGTTGGCAAGACCCTTCAGGTTAAAGCTGCCATCATTTCCGGTTATCGTAAATGTTACTAAAGCAGAATCTTTCTTTTCAAGAATTGTAATCGTAGCAGCAGCAATTGGCAGCCTGGCGGCCGTGTCAAAAACAATTCCCTTTACTGAGCCATTGTTTTGTGCAGATAGTGGAGTGATAAAACAAAGACCGAGTAATGAGAGACAAATTTTTCTCATAGCTGAATAATTTCAATACGAAAATATTCTCGCTTGCCTGAAAGATGAGTTAACTGTGCTTTGTTTAAGGTTAATGAAGGTTATAGAATCAGGATTAAGCAGAATCCCGGTGTGGTTAGCTATAAAAACTTTAATGTGTCGCAGCAATTCATGCATCAAGGTCATGGCTCATACAATAGCATATTTTTTTTATTGGACATCAGGATTCAAATTGGGATAAAGTTGGCTTCCATCATTATTGATTTTCGAAATGGTATTCCTTTTCTACATATTGTTTAAGTTGCGCTGCTTTATTGTTTAATCTCTTAATGTACATGGTCACCGATATGCCAAGACCCTGTATTTCGCTTATTTGCAAAATGCAATTGTTTATTGCATCTTTTTCGGCACCCTTCAGATATATTTTTTCGACAGGTTCGATGACCCTGTCAGTACTGTCAACCATTTTATGATAAGATGATCCCCATAAAATAGACGAATAGTGCTGCTCCAGTGTTTGTTTATATCCTTGTAACCACCCCTGCAGAAATTTTATTTCCTCAGCCATTTTATAATAGTCGATGATACTGTCTGATAGTTTTTGATCATGGATTAACCGAAAGCCACCTGAATTTTTCAATTGCGTGATGGTTCGTTCGGTAATATAAAGGTCGATAGGAGCTTGTCTTACAGTATATTTCGCAAAATAGTAGATGCGATTGGCAGGTGTTTTTACATTGGCCATGTCGAGCAGCAGGATAAGAGAGTCCTCGAATTTTATTTGAGCATTGTTAAAATGGACAAGTTTGGGCAATTGCTGCACGTCACTGCTGATGTCTTTATAGAAGGACTCAATATAATTAATCTCTCGATTTTTCTCTACTAAAGATTCCCTGATGGTTTCAGCAAAAAAACCAAGTGTTACGGCAAGGAATATCATGATAAATTCCAAGAAATATTCTTTGAAATGTTTTTTTTCAACATGCGGGTGGTGATGTACTTCCATAATGTATGGGTCCTTTATTTATCGAGATTCAAAAGCTTTTTATTCCTGAATTACTTTTAATTTGCTTTAAGTGTAACAAATAATTCTGCATTCAGCATCCAATTTCCGTTTCGTTTAATCCACATTGCAGCATAGTTGCCGCCTATGCTGTAAGAATGAATGCCAACCCACTTTCCCCGTTCCCACGGCAGCGCATCATTGTCACTCAGTACAATTTCATCAGGATAGCGTATATAAGCAATTGGTGAATTGCTTTGGAATCAGGTTTTCCGTGAAGCCACAATGCTCTTTTCCCCGTTTGGTGTATGCCGCGACGGATAATTTGTACAAAATCATCCAAGCAGTATTTTCCTATGCATCTGCGTCATGCTTTCAAATGGCACAGATTGATGCTACCCGGCAGGATTTAATGGTTGCGATATTATTGTTGTGTACGATTTGAGCCAGGGCAAAACGTTAAAATAACATATACAAAAAGACAAAACCAATTTCATATATAATTATTTTTATTAAATATCATTGAAAAGTCCAAAAGAATATTCTTTGAACTTTTTTTCTGGCGGACCGATCGGATGATGAGGTACTTCCACATAGAAGCCTCAGTTTTGGGTTATGTTGTGTGAATGATCTTATCAGCAATCTGTTGAATAAAAATAGGAAATGAATATGATTTGGAATGAACTTATATTTCCCATAACGGTTCCGGCCAGGGATGACACAATAAACATCATGCGGATAGTCCAATTGCATCTTCCGATTGCAGCAATATACGGTTACAAATGTGAGCAATGAACTGCTATTAAAAGGAACAATCAGCAGCAGAAGACCCTTTGCCGATTTCCCGATGTAACGGGAGGGAACCAAAAGAAAAAATCCGTATTGTCCGGTACAGAATATTAGATTCCCAAATTCTAATGGATTTAAGAAGCGTGGGTGAACAACCGGTAACAAGATGCTTGTTTAAGTCAATAGCATTCTTTGAAGATTTTTATTTTCTAAAATGGTAATGATAAACTCCACGCATTTGATTCGCGTTTTTATTAAATGTCATCTTCTTTTAAATGCAGCAATAAAAGCACCAAGACCAAAAAACCAACAACACGTTCAGCAGCACCCAGGCCATTCCAAACCGGGCTTTGCCACATGGCAAACCATTCGCCTCCAATAACCTCAAATCCGGCAAACCAAATAATGATGCCAATAATTATTCCTGCAATCGCCCAGTTTTTTGAAGCGTGAAATGTTGCTGCACCGCTATGTAAATTTTTAAATAATAACCAACTGCCTTTTGTGCAGCAAAAAGCCATCACTGTTTCCAAAATAATAATTAAAATATAGGATGCATGAAAAAAGTAAACATTGTTGATGCTTCTGTAATGAATATGGCTTTCCGGAAAAGTGGTATCCATTTTCAGCACATGCATGACAAACGCATAATTGCTATAGTAATCGGTAATATTTCCAAACGCGACCAAGAAAGCCATAAAGGCAATGG
>DATGFZ010000431.1:0-11037 GCA_035308805.1 Puia sp.
TGCTTGTCATTAATATTGGCCGCATGCGGATGGCAGCAGCATCTGTCGCGGCTTTCATTGCATCGCCGCCATTTTGAATTCTGAAATGTTCCGCATTGGTTACCAATAGCACTGCGTTGGAAATGGAAACGCCCACAGACATTATTATGCCCATATATGATTGCAAATTGAGTGTCGAATTAGTCAGTAACAATAAAATCAATGATCCGACTAGTACTGCCGGAGCTGTGCACAGCACAACAAGAGAAACCTTAAAGGATTGAAAATTTGCAGCGAGCATAAGAAAAATTACAATCACTGCAACCAACAATCCTGATTGAAGATTATCCAAAGTATCAGTAAGTACAGGACTCAACCCCCTGGTTTCAATAAATAGTCCTCGTGGTAATGGTCCCAGTTTCGTAATTGCTTCATTAACGTCTGTGGTTGCCGTTCCCAGGTCCTTTTTATAAAGATTAGCAGTCACAGATAGAGTTGGCGTTGCGCCGATATCATCATCTTCACCATACATGGTGGTTTGGGTTATGGTTGCCACATCACTTAGTACAGGTCGTGATGAATTGGGCAGGATGGACGTTTCTCCAATATCATTTACGCTTGTCATTTTATTTTCCGGCACCTGAACCTGGACAAAATAACTGAGGTTTTGTTTTAGATCTATCCAACTGTTTTTTTCCGTGAACCTCGATGAAGAAGTCGATGCTGTCAGCGAACGTGAAATTTCGTCTGGTGTTACGCCGAGTTGTGCTGCTTTTATTCTGTCAATATCAATATTGATCGCAGGATACTTTATCGATTGTCTTATTTGAACGTCCCGCAGGTAAGAAATATGTCTTAAGGCATTAATTACTTTATAAGCGTATTCTTCGTTTTGCGGCTTATTCTTGCTAAGAATTTTTATTTCAATCGGCGTTGGCGAACCCTGGCTTAAAATTTTATCCGTGAGTTCAATGGGTTCAAACGACAAATGAACATCAGGTAATACTTCTTTCATTTTTTTCCTGAACCCGTCTTTCAGATCGTCCATATCTGTCTTGTATCCTTCTTTCAAAGCCGCTTGCAACACAGCCTCTTCTGAGCCAGGCATAAAAAGGTAAATCGGATTTGTTGAAAATTGAGAACCGTGCATTCCAATCATTGCCGAAGTAATTTCGACATTTTTTTTGCCCACCAAACCATCAAGGACATCAATTGCTTTCAGGGTTATCAGTTCCGTTTGTTCAATACGTGTTCCATCAGGCGCATGCAACCTTACCTGAAATTGTCCGGCATTTGATTTGGGTAATACGTCCCTGCCGATGTTTTTCACCAGTACAAAAACAATCAGCAGCGATCCGATGATATACAAAAGCACGATTGGCACACGAAAAGGCATTATGCTGACTAAAAATTTGTTGAATCGTGCTTTTATCTTATCAAATAAACCTTGTTTCTTTTTTGTATTATCGATTTCAATAAATGATTCGCGTTGCGCAAACGTGTCGGTTTCCGAACTTGGTGAGATTCCCGATTCTCTAAAGATTTGTTCGTCGCTTTTTTTTGATTGATTATTTTGCCCGTTGCCATGCTCTTCTCTCATTAGCCAGTTAGCAAGAACCGGCACCAATGTCTGTGCCATCGTGTAGGAAGTGATCATGGCAAATGCGATCGCCAAGGCAAGTGGAAGAAATAATGAGCCGGGAATTCCATTCATGCTGAAAGCTGGAGCAAATACAGCGAGAATACAAAACAAGATGAGCAATTTTGAAAACGCAATTTCTTTACAGGCATCCCAAACAGCGAGCGCTTTGGGTTTACCCATATCCATGTGCTGGTGAATGTTTTCAATGGTAACAGTAGATTCATCAACCAAAATACCAATGGCAAGCGCAAGCCCGCTCAGGGTCATAATATTTATGGTTTGATGAAATAACGAAAGAAACAGAATGGCGGAAATGATACAGGTGGGAATTGTAAGAATGACAATTAATGCGCCCCGCGCGTCACCCAAAAATAACAATACCATCAATCCTGTAAGAACTGCGCCAATTGCTCCTTCACTCAATAAACTTTTAACCGAGTTGATGACATAAACAGATTGATCGAAATTGAAGGAAAGTTTTACATCTTCAGGCAACGTGCTTTGAAATCGCGGCAGCGCAGCTTTCAGATTTTTCACCACTTCCCACGTGGATGCCGCAGCAGATTTTGTTATTGGTAAATAAACCGAACGTTTCCCATTCACCAAGACATAGCCTGCCGTGATATCGGCGCCGTCCTCAACAGTCGCGACATCTTTTAAATAAAGATTTTGCACACCACCTGAATACAACGGGATGTTTTCAAAATCCTTGATGGTCTTAATGGTAATATTTGCCGGTGTGAAATAATTATAATTTCCGATACGCACATTTCCGGATGGAGTAGCCTGGTTATTTACACGGAGCGCAGCAACCAATTGATCTGGTGTTAAATCATGTGCACGCAATAATTCAGGATCAGCTTTGATCACAACTGTTCGCGAATTACCACCAAAAGGAGCAGAAGAAACTAAACCGGGGACTGAAGTAAAATTGGAACGAATATAAACATTCGCCATATCCTGCAATTCATTATTACTTCGGATCGGGCTGCTGAGCACCAACTGACCAACAGGCAAAGTCGAAGCATCAAAGCGCAAAATAAAGGGAGGTTGAGATCCTGGCGGAAATGAAGCCTGGGCCCGGTTTGAATACGATGTTACTTCTGCTGCGGCCTGCGCCATATTTGTTCCTTCGTAAAAAGTAATTTTAATAAGGGTCAGTCCCTGTATATTTTGAGATTCTATACTTTTCACTCCGGAAACAAACAACAGCAGGCTCACATAATTCTTTCCAAAGTAGGATTCCATCTGATCCGGAGTAAATCCACCATATGGATGCGATATATAAATCACCGGCAGATTCATTTCAGGAAAAATATCAATCTTGATCGTCGTAACTGCCTTAACGCCAAAGAAAAATAATCCTGCCACAAGAACAAGTATGGTAATTGGTTTCCGTAATGCCGTTCTGATTAAACCCATAATTATTTTTTTCGCAAGACATCGAATGCTTAACGTTCATTTTTTTTGCGTCACACGTCCTCCTCTATTTCACTTGCTTCATAAATAAATCAAAATCTCCTGAAGCTGCTGATTTCAATAACAGCGCCTGCCATATATTAATGTATGCAACGCTTACATCAATTTCTGCATGATTCAGGTTGAATAAAGCTTGCTGCACATCGACAATATTTGACAATCCGTTTTTATACAAAACAGTTTTCTGCAAATAGGCATCTGATGCAGCTTTGTATTCTATCGGAACTTCCTTAATGCTGCTGATGCTGTTTTCAATTTGCTGATCACTTAATAATAATTGATCTTTTAGTTGCGTGCTTACCAGATCATATTCATCCTGATAAGCAGCAGTTACAAATTGCTGCGCACGTACCTGCTGTCTTATCTTTGCCGGACTGGTTATATTCCATCCGATCCCCACTCCGACTAAGTAATTATAACGCGACGGGTTAATTCCTTCAAAGTAACTTTTCGAATAATTCGCATCTGACAATGGGGTGTAATTGTAATCAAAACCGGAGCCTTTCCCCTGTAATGTTCCGAATAAATTTAGCCCGGGATTAATACTTTTCTGCAAATATTTTTCGGTGAAGAAACTGTACTCAATCCTGCTCTTAAAGAATTGTACCTGCGGATTATTTGCCACAGCAAAATTCGTATTGAAGTTAGTAGGTTGACTGACAAAATAGGCAGTATCCAAAATCAAAATATCCGGCACAATATTAATAAGCTGGCACAATTGATTTCGCAATTGCTGTTCATTATTTATTGACTGGATCAGGGCAAGTTTGGCAGCAGACAGGTCTGAATTGGCAACGGAAGAATCCACACCTGGGTTTAAACCGGATTTCGTCCTGGCAATAACTGTCTTATCCACATAATTCGCCCTGTCAACGTTTGCTCTTGCATTTTGGACAAAACGTTGCGCAATCAATAAGTTTAGATATGCGCCCGCGATCTTCACACCCTGCACAAATTTTTCCTGGGTTAGGTTTGCGGAATCAAGCAGCAATTGTTTGTTGGCCACATCAACTTTTGACTGGTATCTTCCAAAAGAAATAAACTCCCAATTTGTATTTATTAAATAGATAGACCCAAATGCCGCATTCCAATTTTGACTGGAATAAAGCGGCCCCGCAGAACCAATAGTACTGGCACCGGAATAAGAGCTAAATACACCATATTGCCCATTCACCGTTCCATACGCCTGTTGAATAGAAGCAGTAACATCAGGGAGGTATTGATTCTTGGCATTCTGTACAAGTGCCGCCGAAGCATTTACATAATTTCTTTTTGCCCGAATGTTTTGATAATTATTCAATCCGATTCTGATTGCATCTGATAAATTTAGTTGGTTGGATTGGGGGGAAGCAAATTCCACCTGGCAAATCAACCCGGTCAGCAAAAAAATAATTCTCAGCAATAAAAATTTTCTCATCAGCATTTGTTTTAAATCCCGCTACCGCATTCAAATCCTGCTAAGCAAAAAACTATAATAAATTTTTCAACGCTTTGATTGCATTTTTGATCGGCCAAAGTTCACGATAAACCTGGCATTGAACTGTAGCACCGTCAAACAAAAGAAAAATAGTATTTGCCAGATCCATTGCAGATGCGCCCGAAGATCTTTTGAATTCTTTCACTTTATCAATAAAAAACTGGCGCTGTTTTTCTTTATTTAAAATTGCCTGCTTGTTAATTTTTGCGCTGCGTTGTGGCATTTCAGCAATTATGCGTATATAACTGCAACCGCTGAAATCATTCTCTAATAAATACTCCGAACGACACTCAAAACATTTGATGATGCATTCTCTTGGTTCGGTAATTCCCATTAAAAATTCAGTCAGCATTACTAACCATTTTTCATACCGGCGCTTCAAATAAGCAACACACAAATCTTCTTTCGAAGGAAAATGATAATACAAACTCGCTTTTGCAACTTCAGCTTCCTCAATGATCTGATTGATGCCGGTGAGGTTGTATCCTTGTTTGTAAAAAAGTCTGTCAGCAGTCTCAATTATTTGTTCACGCACCGATATATCCGTGGTAATCATTGCGCGAAAATAAAACAAGTCAGACAAGTTTGTCTGAATTATTTTGATGAATAAATTATTTCAAAGTATAAATGGCAAAAAATAATTTAAATTGAAATCAAAACCGGTAAACAAAAATAATCGCAGAAAACATTTTAAATTGCCTGGTTAAGGGTCTCCGGTAAGCATCATTGAATCGCAACCCATTCCGCAGCGGCAATAAAATACAAGGCATAAAATCATGAGAACTCATAACCAATATCCGTGCGATAATAAATTCCGTCGTAATCAATTTCTTCCTTTAATATTTCTAGAGAGCGTGCTGCTGCATCAGCAATATTTTTTCCGTAGGAAGTTACGCATAACACACGACCACCGTTGGTTACAATTCTTTTTTCCGCATTCTCCGTTGTACCTGCCTGGAATATCAGTGAATCTTTTCCATAATTTTTTTTCAGTCCGTAAATTTCATATCCTTTTTCATAAGTAACAGGATATCCGCGACTTACCGCCATTATGGTTGCGACACTTCTGTTGTCAACACTTATTTTTGCTTCATTCAACTCCTGGTTGCATGCGGATATAAATAATCCTACCAAATCATTCTCAAGACGCGGAATGACCACCTCGGTTTCGGGATCGCCCAGACGGCAGTTATATTCTATCACATACGGATCTCCGTTAACATTAATCAATCCAAAAAAGATAAATCCTTTGTAATCTATGTCTTCCTTATGCAACCCGTCAATCGTTGGTTTAATAATATCTTTTTCCACTTTGAACATAAAACTTGCTGTTGCAAACGGCACGGGACTCACTGCGCCCATTCCGCCTGTGTTCAATCCTTTATCGCCATCCCCAATTTGTTTGTAATCTTTCGCTTCCGGTAACAGCAAATAATTTTTACCGTCTGTAAGAACAAAAACGCTCAATTCAATTCCGGTAAGAAATTCTTCCACCACAATTTTCTTCCCCGCTTCGCCAAATTTATCCTGCTGAAGCATCAATTCGTATTCAGCAATCGCTTCAATATGATTCTGGCAGATCATGACGCCTTTACCTCCGGCAAGCCCATCGGCCTTTAACACGATCGGCAACGCATGACTTTTCAGGTAGTCAATTCCTTCCTGATAATTGGTATTATCAAATTGCCTGTAGGGGGCGGTCGGGATTTTGTGGCGCATCATAAAAGCTTTAGCGAAAGACTTGCTTCCTTCGAGCTGCGCGCCATTTTTTGACGGACCGATAAAAAATATCTTTTGCAGAACTTCCTTCGATTTGAAATGATCATACAATCCATTCACCAGTGGTTCTTCCGGACCAACCACGACCATTTCAATTTTCTTTTCAATACAAAAATGTTCGATTGCGGTAAAATCGGAAATATCGATTTCCACGTTGATGCCACATTGGGAAGTGCCAGCATTGCCGGGCGCTATATACAATGGATTTGCCCAAACACTTTGATTCAGTTTCCAGGCAAGCGCATGTTCCCTTCCTCCAGAGCCTAACAGTAATATATTCATAAGAGTTAATCAATGCAAAATTCAATTTTTAAATGGGTAAATTCAAAAAGTTTTTTATAGCCGGCAATTCATTAAACTCAAGCACTATGTATTGAATTTTATCTGTATTTTACGTTACCGAAGTTTTTATAACTGCTACATCAACCATAAACCCAAATGCATGAGCCAAAATTTTCCTGAAAAAGGACATCCGAAAGGATTATACATTTTGTTTGCAACGGAAATGTGGGAACGTTTTAACTATTATGGCATGCGTGCCATTTTAGTTTTGTTTATGACGAAAGCTTTATTATTTGATCATGCTTTTGCATCCAATCTTTACGGAAGTTATACGAGTTTGGTATACCTGACTCCCTTGTTGGGCGGCTATATTGCCGATCGCTATTGGGGTAACCATCGTTCGATCATATGGGGTGGACTGGTAATGGCAATCGGTGAATTTGTTTTATTTTTTTGCAGCTCATTGTATCATAGCGCCCCCCATTCCGCTTTTTTATTATTTTTTTCCGGATTGGGATTTATGATCGCCGGCAATGGCTTTTTCAAACCCAATATTTCTTCAATGGTCGGGCAACTCTATCCAAAAGGCGATAGAAGAATTGACGCAGCCTATACCATTTTTTATATGGGCATCAATACCGGAGGCGCGATCGGCCCCTTTATTTGCGGTTTGGTTGGAGATACGGGTAACCCGGCAGATTTCAGGTGGGCGTTTTTAGCTGGGGGAATTGCAATGTGTTTGAGCGTCATTGTGCAAGCCGCTTTTCACCATAAATATGTTGTTGATCCTGATAATAAAGTATTGGGATTGGTTCCCAAAGATTCACCAAAAGCTTTCAGCAAACAGGCTTTTATTATCATCGGTTTATTGTTATTCTCTTTTGTCACCATTGGATTGTTATACATCGATGCAAAAGTCATCGGGTATCTTACTTACCTGCTGGCAGCATGTGTGCTTTTTATTGCAGCCATGATTTTTGGCGACAAGACATTGGATGGAATAGAAAAGCAACGCATTGGCGTAATATTTATCGTTTCTTTTTTTGTGGTTTTTTTCTGGAGTGCATTCGAGCAGGCGGGCGCATCGTTAACCTTTTTTGCAGATGCGCAAACGGAGAGAAAAGTTGGCTGGAATATTCCACTCTGGCTGATTGTGTCGCTTTCTGTTCTTTTGCTGTATTATATTTTCACGTTGTATAAAAAAACCCGGCATAATTTATCTGGCGAATATCACAAACGATTGCGTGGTACCGTCTATGTTCTTTTGTTTATTTTTCTGGGCGGAATAGTTGCGGGAAATATTTATTTACTTGCTGCAGGGAATTCGTCAATGTTTCTCAAAGAAATTCCTGCAAGTTGGTTTCAGTCTCTCAATTCCGTTTTTGTAGTAGGCTTTGCGCCTTTCTTTGCGTGGTTATGGTTAAAACTCGGAAAATGGGAACCTTCGTCACCAACAAAAATGGCCTTTGGTTTATTGTTTTTATCTCTCGGCTATTTATGGATCGCATTTGGAGTAAATAATGTAGCACCTGGTATTAAGGTAAGCATGATCTGGCTAACGGGCATGTACGCATTACATACCTGCGGTGAGTTATGTTTATCACCAATAGGATTATCACTTGTAAATAAATTGGCTCCTTTCAAATTTGCATCTTTGCTAATGGCTGTTTGGTTCTTGGCGAATGCAGCAGCCAATAAACTCGCCGGCGTTTTAAGTGCTTTATATCCCGAAAACGGAAAAACGACCGTCGCACTCGGCTACCACATGAGCAGTCAACATGATTTTTTTATGATGTTCGTATTTACAGCAGGAGCAGCTTCCCTGATTTTATTCTTGCTGACTAAAAAGTTGCAGAAAATGATGCATCAGTAATTGAAGACTGACATTCAATCATTTATTGATGCGGCATTTTTTTCAAAATTTGGTGCGACAAGTTTTGAAAGCCGGTTGCTGGTTTTACAACAATCATTTCTTTGAAGGCTTGAAAAGAAGTGCCAGGTACGCTGGAATTGCTTTTATGCTTTTTACTTTGAGAACTTATTTGCTAAATCCAACCATTTGGTGCAACTGCACCGGGTCATAAATATTTCCCTCTTTGATTACCGTGGTAATTTTTCTGATGTTCCTGATATTTTGCAATGGGTCTGCTTCGTCAATAATAATATCTGCGTTTTTCCCGGCTTCAATTGAGCCATACTGTTTATTGAGGTTCATTACGATTGCAGGGGTTATTGTCGCAGTTTGCAAAGCATCAGCCGGTGATAGCCCCGCATCCACATACAGTTCCAATTCCCGCCATACGCTGAATCCTGGAAAACCCTGGTCTGTTCCCGCAACAATGGTAATACCGTAATCGTGGAGTGCTTTTACCGTCTGTTTTGCATAATTCATATACGGTTTCATGGCGGCAGCCTGTGCGGGCGCCATCCCCATATTTATAAACAAAGCCTGCGACGGTGCAGGTAATGTGGCAAAGTTTGGTTCCATATCTGTAATGGGATCTTTCAACGAACGGAATATCATTTCAAACACGCCAAGTGTAGGGTCAATAACTGTATGATGTTCTTTTAGAAACCCTAATAATTGTTGATTTGCGGAATCAGTGAAATCTACTTCTTGATTTTTTTTGTCAATTTTTTCCACGGCAATCACGTATTCAACATGGTTTACCATATCCATTCCCGAATCAACGCCGGCTATGAGGTTCATCCCTTCAGGAATATGGCCTGTCACAGTTATGCCTAACCGATGAGCTTCGTTGCAGATTGCTCTTACGATGCCTGGTTTTACCGAACTGTAAATTTTTATCTGCACAAATCCGCTGACTTTATACCTGTCTACCGCTTTAATGGCTTCTTCTTCTGTATCCGCCTGGATAATGCCTAATGACATTTTTCCTTTTCCATCTATTATTCCCGCCTTTAAAATATGCGGCCCAATTCCACTTCCATTATCAATTGCAGTTTGGATGGCATTGATATATTCAAACTCATTTCCGCAATCCCGAACCGTCGTAATGCCTGCGGCGAGATAAGCTGGTCCCCATTCTGCTTGTTCAAAATGCGCGTGCATATCCCACAAACCAGGCAAAATAAATTTTCCACGGGCATCAATGACGTGGGCTTCTGCCGGAATTTTATCATCAGAAGAACCCACCGATTTGATAATGCCGTTTTCAATGATCAGCGTAGCATTTGGAATTTCTTTTTCATTAACGACATCGATCACCGTTCCACCGGCAATGGCAATTATTTTTGGATGAATGGACGATTGATTTGCCGTATTTGCAAAAAGTTGCATGCTGTATGAAGCCGCTCTTTTTATCATTTCCGGTAACAATGATTCAAAGGGTTCAAGCATCATTTCCAGTTTGTCAGCTTCGGCATCATTGGTGATCAAACAATACAATTGGCCTTGTTTATCCGTCCATATCAATTCATTTCCCCAAATCAATCCACCAACTGAATATCTTTCTAAGATCAATTGTTTGTTGTTGAAAGAAAGCGTGTCATAGCCATTCATTTTTATTTCTACAGAACCTGTCGGCAGGATATCCAATTTTTTGGGCTCGTGATGTTTTTTCCAATATTGCAGCATCACCATTTGTACTGTTCCTGGCGCATAACCCGCAACAGTAAAAGAATTTGTTGCCGGTTTCTCAAAAACCGAATCGCCCATCCGCACATGTGCTTGTTTATTGTGAATAATAACGGTATCATTGATCACACAAAACCTGCAATTTTTTCCTTTCTCTGCAAAACTTATCGGTTGCAGGTCAGGTTGCACTTCTAAAATGGCTTTTAAAGGAACTGCACTCCCCCTATCGACAAATTTAAAATCGATATGGTAAGTGGTCACGTCTTTATTTACGGAGATGGTATATTTTTCTTTTCCTATATTCTGTGCAAATTTGTGCAGTAAAAAAGTGGTGGTGTCATTTTGTGCAAACGAAAAATGCACAACAACTAAACAGATAATGATGGAAAATAATTTCATAACCAGATGGTTTGATATTTAAAATTGAAGGTAAAAGAAATGAACATGAAGAAAAAATGATATATGCTACCTTCCGATGAACCGGTAATAAAATGATCAGGGGTGAATATTTGACACCCTTTTACCAAGGCGGAACCATCAGCAGAATAAATTGCCATCAGCTCATTTTAAAAGGAACAATCATTTCAAAGACAGGAATATTCACTTCAAACATTTTTTTGTTGGTGAGATTTTCCATGGTATAGGTCCCGTGCATCTTTCCCATTTCGGTGCGCAAATTGCAACCGCTTACGTATTGATATTTTTCTCCGGGATTTAATGTCGGTTGTACGCCAACAACTCCCTCGCCTTCCACTTCGCGGTTAGTTCCGTTACTGTCGAAAATATACCAGTGTCGCCGAT
>DATGFZ010000432.1:0-3426 GCA_035308805.1 Puia sp.
AATGAGTAATTATTTCGAAAATACGTGATCTATTTTCTTTTTTGCAATGGAAATAAGGCGGTAAAGAAGCATGCAGGTCAATTAAATCATTCCCTGAAAATTAATTGTATTATAGAAACAATCATAAATTCACTTCGTGCCAAATACGCAACCAACCCGCCGGTTAGCCGCAATACTTTTTACTGATATTGTTGGTTCCACGACCATGATGCAGAAAGATGAGCAATCTGCGGTGTTGGTAAACAAACGCTACATCACTGTCCTTAAGCAACTGGTGTCGCTGCATGCCGGTGAAATTCTCAATGATTATGGAGATGGAAGTCTATGTGTATTTTCCAGCGCTACGCAGGCCTTACGTTGCGCAATGGAAATGCAGCAACAATTCCAGCTAGAGCCAAAAGTGCCGATGCGAATGGGGTTGCATGTAGGAGAAATCTTTTTTGAAAACGAAAAAGTATTTGGAGACGGCGTGAATGTAGCTTCGCGTGTACAATCCATCGGTGTTGCAAACTCCATTCTTTTCTCCTCAGAAATAAACAGTAAGATCAAAAATCAACAAGAGTTCAAAAGCGTTTTAATCGGACGGTTCCATTTTAAAAATGTCGATGAGCCGATGGAGGTTTTTGCGCTGGCCAATGAAGGTCTTGTGATGCCGGTTAAAAAGAAAATAGAAGGGAAGCTGCTTGAAAAAAAATCTACAGGGAAAAGAAATCTCACTGCCATATCCTTGCTGTTTCTAGCCGGAGTCATTTCTTTTTTTGTCTATCGCCAGTTTTTTATGTCAGTTACATTTAGTAAGGAAAAATTCATCGCCATTTTGCCTTTTGTCAATATGAGCAGTGATAAACAAAATGAGTATTTCAGCGATGGAATGACCGATGAAACCATTACACAGGTTTCAAAAATAGTTTCACTGAAAGTTATCTCCCGCAGCTCGTCAATGCAGTATAAGAATACGAAAAAGCCGTTAAAACAAATTGCAGATGAACTTGGTGTTTCTTTTATTTTATCAGGTGGAATACAAAAATCCGGCGATTCAGTAAGGATAAACGCTCAATTGATTGATGCCGCCACGGACCAGCACATATGGGCAGAGCACTATGACGGTAGCATAAAAGAATTGTTTGCTATTCAAAGTGACGTGGCGCAAAATATAGCAAACGCCCTGCAAACAAAATTAACAGCAACCGAAAAAATAAATCTTTCAAAGCATTACACCGAAAATGTCGAAGCATATAAATTATATCGTAAAGGGCGCTGGTATTGGGATAAGAGAACAAAAGAGACTTATGATAGTGCAGAAGCTTATTACCACCAGGCGATTCAACTGGATCCGGACTATGCATTGGCTTATGCAGGATTGGCCGATTGCTATACCTATAATCAAAAAGGATTGACTCAACTCGAAGCCATTCCGATTGCCAGTGTATATATCTCCAAGGCATTGATCCTTGATAGTAATCTAGCTGAAGCGCTAACCACTAAAGCCTTTATTCAATTCGCATTTCAATATGACTGGAAAGGAGCCAAACTAATCTTTGAGAAAATTATCCGCGATAATCCCAATTATGCGATCGCTCATTTGTATTACGGAAATGTATTATTTCTTACAGGAAATGCCCAGGCAGGAATTAACGAAACGAAAAAGGCACTTGCTTTGGATCCGCTTTCTTCGGTTTTTAATATGGTGTTGGGGCGGGAATATTTTCATATCAGAAAATATGATCAATCGATCAGCCAGCTTCAAAAAACCATCAGGCTTAATCCAAAATTTAAAAGCGGTTACGTTCATCTTGGACTTGCTTACCTGCAAAAGAAGCTTTATCCCCAGGCAATTGATGCGTTCTCCAAAATCGATTCAAATACATTTGATCTTGGTTACAACGGCAAGCTGTTCCTGAGTTATACCTATTCCGTATCGGGTGACAAAAAAAAGGCTGTGGATGAGTTCAATAAAATTTCAAGGGAGGATTTCTTAAAAATTGACCCCTGCCAGTTAGCACAATATTATATCAGCTTAGGAAATTTCAGTGAAGCATTGAAACTTTTAGAGCACGGATTTGATATCCATTCCATATTTATAGGAGGAATCGGCGTCGATCCGGCTTTTGATCCTATACGGAATGAACCGAGATTTAAGGCGCTATTAAAAAAATCGGGATTGGGATAGTCCTGGTTAACCCTGGTTATTTATTTCTATTTGGTGTAGATATTTTTCCGGGTCCCACCGCTTATACTACCGGAGATGGATAACCGAATATTATATCCTCGAATATCGCCCGACGATTATTTCCTTGCCAGTCATGATTTTCGCGGGCGCAGGAAAATGACGGTGAGCAGCCAGCCCGTGAAAAATCCACCCAGCATGTAGTACACGAAATTCCTGGGATCTATGGGATAGAGAACGGATTCTTTTCCCGGCGGTATGATGCTATCCAGGTTTACCAAAAAAAAGGTCCTGACTTCCTTATGTCTTATCCAAACCGCAGCTACGGTGAACAGGAGCATGATCAATAGCGAAGAGGTCTTTCTATCGGGTGACGACCTGATCCCCCCAAGCCTCCAGGAGAGCAGGACCAGGGCAGGCATGGCGGCAAGCGTCAAGGCAAACAGCCGGGAGGTGCTGAGAAGACCAGGACTTTCCCTGATCTGAAAGGAAATCCCCGGAATTGACGGTTCAAAAAATCCGAAGAGTTTTTCAAAAATCAATTTGCCGGCAATGAGAAGCATGCCCGTGAACACAAGAAGATAAATAAGCCGCTTGCGGGAAGCGTCCATGGTGGTATGGCATTTTACGCCCCATGAAAATAACGGAAAGCCCTGAACAATTTTGTTAATGCATTATTTTTCAAAATAAATCTGCCATTGAAGAAACCGGCAATGATGTTAAAGCAGGAAGATCAGGCGATATAACGGGTATCAGTGAGCAAAAATTTGGTAACGGGATTTTTTGCCTCTTGTAAAAAGACCATCGGCCTGAAAAGAGCACGACTTGTTGAGTGATAGGTTCAGCAATGTTTGAAAAGGTGAGGAAGTTTATGGAAGGATTGATCCTCCCGGTTTTCAAACCGGGCAAGTCTCACAATAAATCAAACCAGGTGCAGAATTATTTCCGTCGTCCCGAGGAAACGCCGATATTAAAACCGACCTTAAACCCGGAAAACCCGCTGGGCGCTTTTGTAATTGGGTTTCCATTGAAGGTTGCCGTACCGCCATTGGTGCCGATGGGATAAAAATCGCTTCCATTGCTGTTGCCGCCAGAAGCCTCCTGCGTAAATTTAAGACCGATCGCCTGCGGGAAAGAAAAATAGGCGCCCACCAGGATCTCCCAGTGAAATATATGCTGGTAAGGATTATTGCCAAAGGAGACCTGAGCGCTAAGGATACAGGTTCTCTGTAGATAGGCTATATCCAGTGTCTTTGTTG
>DATGFZ010000433.1:0-2473 GCA_035308805.1 Puia sp.
AACCCACTCACTTCATGAAATGCCCCTGCGCTCATGAATAAGGCTGCGCCGCTTGCCCAAAAGACACATTCTTCCTCGTCATACTGGTGGACGTCTGTTTCACAAACGTCAAAAACTCTTCCTCGCGAAAATGGATAACCGAGATAATCGATCCAACCTCCCGCTGCTCCGGCATATTCAAACATCGTTCTATTGTTGTAGCTGAGAATTTTTGGTTGACAGGCCGCAATGGTTTTATTATTCTCCATCAATTCAATTACAGGCTCTATCCAGTTTTCAGAAACTTCGACGTCAGAATTGAGTAAAATATAATAATCACCTTGCACCTGTTTTAATGCTTCGTTATATCCTTTTGCAAATCCATAGTTTTCTTTGAGCGAAATAATTATAATGCCGGGATAATTTGTTTTAAGAAAAATTACAGAATCATCAGTTGAAGCATTGTCAGCAACAATGATTTCTTTGTTGAGATAACTGCTTTTTACAATGGATGGTAAAAACTGTTCAAGGTAATTCCGTCCGTTCCAGTTAAGGATAACAATTGAAACTTTTGCAGACACGTGTATTGATAATTGATGTTCAAAAATAAGGCAGGGAAAATGAAAGGCGAAAGATATTAGATTCTGAAATGGTAAGCAAACTTCTTCCGAAAGCCGCTAATAGCAAAAACAACATCTTTTACCCGTTCCGAAGCAACATTAATTGCTAAATGGGTACTTTATTTCGATAAGAATTGCCAGTAACATTCACTGTATCAAAAACGAACACATTTTGTATCATTAACGAACTGTTTCGTACATTTTAAAACATAACTATATTGTAAATCAAAGGGAATTTCTGCGGCATGCAATTGGTGGAAGAAATTAAGCATTGATATTGTAAAGACGGGCTTAACGAATGTTGGCCATTTCCTGAACTGCGATTTTAAAATTGGATTCAAATCATAAACCATAAGGATAATGTTAAAAAATTATTTTACTACCGCCTGGCGCAATCTCAGAAAGAATAAATTTTTTTCCTTTATCAATATATTTGGTCTTGCCATTGGCATGGCCGCCTGTTTACTGATTTTGCAATATGTAAGCTTTCAGTTGAGCTATGACCAGTTCAATAAAAACGTAAATGATATCTATCGCGTCTACAACGACCGATATCAAAACGGAAAGTTAATCCAGCATGGAACAATTACTTATTCTGCCATTGGTAAAGCCATGCAGGATGATTACCCTGAAGTTATCAACCACACGCGCGTGGAGCCATGGGGAAAAGTAATCATCAGCCAAAGCGATTTTAAGAAAATTGGTGAGCTGGAGGTGCTTGCGGTTGACAATTCTTTTCTTTCCATGTTTTCTTACCCAATGATCGCAGGTGATCCCGAAACCGCGTTAAGAGAACCTTACTCCGCAGTGCTTACTGCGTCTTCCGCAAAAAAAATATTTGGCTCTACAGACAATGACCTTGCCTCATTAATAGGTTCAACCATTTTTACCGGCAAGGATTCAATGCCGTACAAAATAACGGCGATCTTTAAAGATGTTCCGGAAAATTCCCATTTGCAATTTGACATACTTACCTCCTATGTTACAATGCTTGCCGGAAAAAATTCGTGGAAAGAAGCCGACTATGATTTTAAAGATTCTGATTTCTGGCATTATATACAACTAAAACACGGGACAAATTATAAAGCCCTCCAGGCAAAATTTCCTGCCTTCAGTGAAAAACATTTCCAGGGAAATAAAATTTCAGGGAGCGTGGAAAAATTTTATTTACAACCACTTTCAAAAGCTCATCTGTATTCGGATTTTGAATATGAAATTGCTAAAACAGACAGTGCCATGGTTGCTTGGGGAATGCTGATCATTGCCTTATTCATTATTGTCATTGCGTGGGTCAATTATATTAATTTGTCCACAGCAAAATCTGTTGAACGCGCAAAAGAAGTTGGGGTGAGAAAAGTTTCAGGTGCTACGCGACAACAACTGATAAAACAATTTCTCACTGAGTCATTATTTATAAATCTTTCTTCGTTGATCATTGGGTTGGTATTGGTATATCTTGTTCAGCGTCCTTTCAATGCGCTGATCCAACTTCAGCTTTCTTTATCGGATCTGTTTCAAAAAAGCGAAATAAATTATCTCATCACGGGTGGTTTTATTTTCCTTATTCTTGCCGGCATTTTTGTTTCAGCTTTCTACCCCGCGTTTGTATTATCTTCCTTTCAGCCAGTCATCGTTTTAAAAGGAAGATTCAATGCATCAAAAAAAGGAATTGTTTTGCGTAAAGCATTGGTGGTCGGACAGTTTGCGATTACTGTAGCACTGATTATCGGATCATTTGTTGTATACAAACAGATCAGGTACGTAAATGAACAAAATCTTGGTGCGAACATATCGCAGATGCTTGTCATAAATCCACCTAACCTCACAGATTGGGATTCAACATTTATCAACAAGGAAAATAGTTTTTCAGCAGA
>DATGFZ010000434.1:0-6647 GCA_035308805.1 Puia sp.
GATTAATTTCGCTTCAGTCATTTTATTGGTTTTATCATGCCACCCAAAGTTCGGTAACAATAGATATTTTTAAGCCAGAAAACAAAAAATTAACGGGCCCGGTTTAAAACCGTTCGCGCCGGTGGTTCCCGCGCGCGAGTCCGGGTTTGGGCATTTGCCCTTTCGACCGGGACCCCCTGGACCAATGAATTATTGTGGTATAGGTTCCGCCTGCAGGAGGAACCATTTACTAACCACTAAATTATCTTCGGTCATGCATCCATGTTATATTTATTTTTTGTGGCTTGAGCCGCTGCAGGCGGCATCGTCGAATCAGCAGGGGACGACCAGGCATAAATATTGTGCAGCTCCTGATGATTCTTTGGCCCTTATATGCTAAATTGGTATGCTGGTTAAAAATAGGGATAGCAATGAATATATCAAAACCATTTGGCGAGCAGGTTGACGGGTTCACCATCCGCGTGCTCAACGAGCGGGAGGTCAGGGCTTCTGCAGGAATTTTATTTGCGGTTATGTTTTCTGCGGTGGCGCTGATCGAACTCAAGGGGAATTACCTGCTGCTGAAATATTTTATCAGCCTTTTTCTGGTAGATTTTATTTTCAGGGTTTTTGTTCATCCGCGTTTTTCCCCAACGCTGATCCTGGGCCGGATGATCGTCAGTAACCAGAACCCTGAATGGGTCGGCGCAGCCCAAAAAAAATTTGCCTGGATGATCGGTCTCGCACTGGCATCGGTGATGTTCGTGCTGATGGTGGTCATCAATTCGCGCAGCATTATTTCCAGTGTGATCTGTGGCATGTGCGTCCTGTTTTTATTTTTTGAATCGGCCTTTGGCATCTGCCTGGGTTGTTTGTGCTATCGCTGGTTTTATAAGGAACGCGCCCAGTATTGCCCGGGGGAGATCTGCGATACGGCATCCAGGCAACATAGTCCGAAAATAACTGCCTTGCAAATGGCGATCGTTGCCGGATTTATAATCCTCACCCTGGTCATGATCTATTTTTTCAATGATCTTTTCAGCCTGCCACCGCGGAGTTTGTGGGATGTGGGTGGGTTCAAGCGCTGAGTCGTGCCAGACTGCTTAAGATTTTAGCGTTGGTTTTGATTTCGACATGCTTATTTTTTCTACGGGCCCGAAGAAAGATGTACGCGCCGGGAGCTGTTCCTCATGGTTCATTGACGAGAAGTCATAGCTGCAGCACCAGCGTAAATTTGTCAGCAAAAAGACCGGAGAACCTTCAGATAAACTCCCTCGCCTGACTATGCAGGCAACTGATTCACTCCGGGATTCGGGCCGGGTCAAAAAATTAATATTAATTTTTTATTGCCGGGTAATCATTTTATTCTTTTGTCAATCGATTCATTCACTATCATTAGGTTCCGGCGTCATCCATTTATACTTTAACCCCGATTGTTAAAAGAATTCCGGGCGGCGCAGGCACGGAATCAATTGGCATATTAGTTGAAAACAGTTTGGTTGACAACATCTTTTCCATATCACATTTTAAAAAGGAGGTCTTATGACACTCGTAAAAAGAAACGGGAACCTGATTCCCTCAGTTCCCACCTTTTTTGATGATTTCCTGAACAGGGATATCGCCGAATGGAACCGCTTTAATTTCTCCGGCTCCGGAGCAACGATGCCAGCGGTAAATATCAAAGAAAACAAAGATGCATTCGAAGTGGAAATGGCTGCGCCGGGAATGACAAAAAAAGATTTTACGATAGAGCTGGAAGGAAACCAGCTTACAATTACGGCAGAGAAAAACACTCATTCCGAAGAAAAGGATGGAGACCGCTTTACCCGGCGTGAATTCAGCTACCAGTCATTTGAACGTTCATTCAATTTAGCCAAAGAAGTGGTAGACGGAGATCACATAAAAGCAAAGTATGAAGACGGCATCTTAAAGCTGGTCATTCCGAAAAAAGAAGAAGCAAAACAAAAACAACACAAGCTCATCCAGGTATCTTAAAGGAGAACGATGAGTGATCAACCAGGCAAGCCCCGTCTTGAGACGGGGCTTGCTCCGTGATAAACCAGGCAATCTTGATAATTGGATTATTCGTAACTTGATCAGGTAAAATTTACGATTATGAAAAAGTATCTGTTATTGGGGGTAATGTTTTTTTTCGTGGCAGCATACGCCGCTGATAAGGGGACCTGGACCGGATACATCGGTGATGCTCACTGCGGAGCCAAAGGCAATAATGCAGGGCATGCTGACTGCGCCAAAAAATGCGTTAAGGAAGGTTATGCCCCGGTATTTGTCGTGGGAGACAAAGTGTATACGATCGATGATCCCAAAAAAGTTTCCAAATTCATTGGCGATAAGGTGACGATTACAGGGACCATTACCGGTGACAAGATCGAGATCGAAAAGGTCACTAAATAAGCCATCTCCCTTGTTAAAGGATAAACGGATTTAATTTCAGGTGATGGGTTGGTTTCAACCTATGCATGACTGTTATATGCCTGCTGACTCAGGGGTTTTTTCAACTCACAATCGCATCTGGTCAGTCATCTCTTCCTTTCGACCCTGCCCTGCCTGTCCCTCGACATATGCTAATTTTTCAGATTCACGGCGGAACTCATTTATCCGGTTAACCATTGGAGTTAGTAAATGAAGACCAAAAACGAAGCGAATGATGTAAATGATAAACTTTTCAAAGATCCCTGTCCATCCTCTTTCTGAAAACAGCGGGAGCGTGCCCGTATACTTTTTTAAATGATTTTGAAAATGAGCTGCTATCCCGCAGTCCTACCTGCTCTGTAATTTCATCGACACGCAGTTCCGTGGTCCGCAGGAGGTGTTTGGCTTGTTTCAGGCGTCTTTGTATCAGGTACTGATGCGGTGTCACTGTAAAGGCACCGGTAAATTCCCGGAGCAGGTAAAATGAATTCATCAGGCTTATTTCAGCAAGTGTCTGCAAGGTGATGGGCTCCTGGTAACAGGAATCCAGATAATCCTTCGCGCGGTGAAGTCTTTTGTAGAGTTCTTCCCGCGTAATTCTTTTTTTTGCTTTTAGCCGATCAATTTCTGCGGACGTCCGGTTATAGAGGATGATCATATCGCCGAGGACGAGATAAATCAATTCAACCAGGCAGGACTGATCAATCTCTTTTTTTTGAATGAGGTGTTTGATCAAGAGCAGGCGATGAGAGAAATGACCCTCATGGGGATATAATTTTTCCACAAACCTCGGCGTACCGTCATATTGTTTAAAAGGATCATCAAGCTGATGCGATGGATCAAGGGCAATGCCGCTCCAAACTTCTTTGATATTTTGGACCGTGAAGTTTATGGTAAACGATCTGGTGGGCGTTTCTGACCTGATGGAACTGCAGTATTCGGATCCTTCATTGAGGATAAGGAAATTATTATCCGATACGCAAAAGGCATTTTTTTCAAAATGATAAAGTTCCGTTCCATCAAACGCGCATTTGACAGAAAGGGGAGTCCAGTGCCGGGGATAGTAGATATTTCTTGCCCGGCAATTGAGTATAACGACGGATTGATCATGCTGGCTGTACCAAAGACGCTCGTCATATTTGGCTGCATACGGATCGGGGAATGAATCAATTATTTTTACTGGAAGATTTGCCATGGATGTCGCTGATAAACCCAGAAATTAAGGCACCCTTGTGATTGCAACAATCAAATTTATACTGGTGGTAACAGCCAACACTTTTCCGGCCAGATGCATGATGCATAAAATGTCAATTTTAACCAGCCGGTTCAGCGGATTAAAAACCATCATTGCATCATTAAACAAAAAATTCACCATGTTCCGATATCATAAGTATCTTTTGACTATTTTTTTAAGTGTTCTGTCTTCGTTCACCAGCGATGCGCAGGGCACTTCCCAAAGTATTCCGAAAGCAGGTCTGGAAAAAGCGGACTCATTATTTTATGCACGCGACTGGTCCGGGGCAAAAAGGGTCTACGAGATGGTGCTCAAAGATTCTTCCCGCAATGCCCTGGAATGGAACCGGCTTGGTTTCTGCGACCTTAATCTAAAGTTATATGTCGCAGCAATGAGCTGTTTTAAAAAATCGCTTTTGCAGGATCCGCCTCCCCCTTTGCGGGCGGTCGTCTATTCAAGGATGGCAAGGATATATGCACTGCAGAAAAATAATGAGACAGCGCTTGCAAACCTGGACAGCGCTGTAGCAGCCTCATACATAAATTTGCATGAACTGGATTCACTTTCCGATTTTGATACCTTGCGTAACGAAAAACATTTTAAGGAGATAAGAAAAAAAGTGTACATTCTGCTATATCCCTGTATGGCTGATCCGCATGCAAGGGAATTTGATTTTTGGATCGGCGAGTGGAACGTTTACCAGACAGGAACAAAAAATTACCAGGGCCATAGCCTGGTACAAATGATCGCGGGAGGCTGCGCGATCCTGGAAAACTGGGATAGTCAGAACAGCACGGGAAAGAGCATTAACTTTATAGACCCTGTTACCAACACCTGGAAACAGAGTTGGGCCGGTTCCTATGCCAGCGGCATCCAGGAATTTGTACACGGCAGGTACCTGGACAGTGCGATGCGTTTTGATTTTGAAACCACTGATTCACGCGGAAATAAAACCATTGGCAGGTTTATATTTTATAACCAGGGACCCGACCAGATAAGGCAGTTCAATGAAAGCTCCGCGGATGGTGGCAGGACTTGGACAACGAATTACGATTTTACCTACCAAAGAATCAAACAATGAGCGGGACAAGGTCTATTTATGCAGGCAACATAAAACCAAGGTGATGGTATACTATTCATTTGCTCAGACAGACAAAGACTACGAGCGTGCGCGGGAATTGTTTAATGAATATGCGCTATCCATTGATAATGCCCATGATTTTAAAAATTTTGATGCTGAATTAATAAATATTCAATACATATATGGTTTGCCGGGCGGTGGGATCCTGCTGGCGGAAGAAGAGGGGCAAACGCTTGGATGTTCCTGCATACGAAAATTAGAGGGTGAGATCGCAGAACTAAAACGGTTTTATGTGAAACCTGCTTCGCGGGGTCGGAAAATCGGATCGGAACTCCTGAAAGCTTCCATTCAGCTGGCAACAGATCTCGGTTATAAAAAAATAAGGCTGAACTCTCTTCCGGATATGAAAAGAGCCCAGGACATGTATGGTACAACTGGCTTTTACGAAATACCGCCTTATTATGATAACGGAATACCGGGAACTATTTTTATGGAAAAGATCCTGTAGATAAGATCATCCTGGTCGCAGGCCCCGATAAGACGACAAGCCTGCACCCGGAATTTGCAGCGCGAGGGTTGTTTTTGGATAAATAACAAAGCCAGCAATAAAAACATTTGGAGGTGAATGAATAAATAATAAACTTCGCGATGTCTAAATACATGGCATCCCTTCTTTTGAGCGGATGCCATTTTTAATTCCCATAAACTTCCGGATAGTTTATGAACGGGACCCAACCGAATGGCATTAAGACGGAGCGCTTTATTTTAATAATCCCCGGCGTGATCCTAACAGGCATATTGGTTTATCACTGTACAAATGCCCTTAACTGATATACCATGAACATTTTCCAGGTGAGTATTTTTATCGCTTTTTACTTTGATATCCCTGTTATTCTTAGCAGGGATTTTTCCAGCGAAAATGATCGGCACCCATGTAAACAATAAGTATGAACATTGCTGATAAATATAAAAAGCTCTCCATGGACCAGCTGCGGAAAGAACTCCGGAAAGAACATAAATTGTTTCTTGGGTATTTAAAAAAAGGACGGGATCTGAAGCTCCAGGAAACCAACCATCGGATCAATTACCTGCTCAAACTGATCGATGAAAAAATAGCCGGGTAAAATGCCCACCGAGGGCGATATGGATTCCCTTATTGAAATGATTGTCTGCTGGCTGCCTGAATGGCGACAGAACGCTTGCGCGAGGGTATATTACTAACGTCAATGCATGACCGATCGTTAAACCTTTTCATTTCGGCAAGACCCGAAAGAAAGAAAACGCCTACCTTCATGAGCGCAAAACACTAGTTGTTGCTGCCTGCTTTATGAGGTTTTAAAATATTACTCATCGATATGGTAAAATGAAGCAAAATGACTTTTGTTATTTTGGTATTTTGGAAAAAAGGACGCAGGGCTGGAATGACTTTAGATCAGAAAACAACGCTTCGGCATGTCATTCTGCCCCCGGGGTAAGGTAAAAAGGGCAACCCTTTTTTTTACCTCCCTGGGATAATATCGTTTCCGGGAAGAAAACTTCTTTGAAAAAATCGTACTGTGCGGTGGATTTCCGACACGGTGAATAAAAAGAGAATGGAATGGTGATTAAAAATTTTAGAAAATATTACCCGGTTCTTTTCATTTTAATGCTCACCACATGTGTAAGAAGAATAGATCTGCCCATTCGCCAGGTCTTGCCAAAACTGGTTGTGGAAGGAATGATCACTACAGATTCAACTCCTTATTCAATAAATCTGAGTTACTCCGGGTCTTTTACCAACCTGTATGATTTCAGCCAGCACTTAAGCCAGTATTATATAACGGATGCAAAAGTAACCATCGAAGATGATCTTGGGGATTCCACTTCCTGCCAATGGATTGGTTTAGGAACTTATCAAAGCACCGATCCTTCTTTTATAGG
>DATGFZ010000435.1:0-5433 GCA_035308805.1 Puia sp.
TTTCAACTGCATAACAAATCCTTGACTTAATGGCTGAGGAAGATCGACAGTTGTCAATTTACCATCAGCTGTTTTAATAATGGCTTTGTATTGGTCACCTGAAGCAGGTGTGAATGAAAAATTTCCGATACCAAATTTCAGTGGGTGAAATCTGGTTATCGTGTCATTGTGCTGATTGACAATGATGCCTTCAAAGTCAACACCACTGCCGGAACGATCCACCGTTTTACAGCCAACTTTGCTTCCCATATCATTAACCAGGTTGCCCCCCTCAGGAAAAAAATGAACATCATAATCGGCAGAATCCGTTTTGGGCCGTAAGCCGAGTTTTTTTGTGGTGTTGATTATGGTGATATTTTTTTCAAAAAAATAGTCAGGTGAATAATTTTTCATCCAGTTTGTATATGCACGTAGAATGTAATTCCCGGAATTTATTGAGAAAGGCAGATAGAAAGAGCCGTCGCCCAACCCTCCCTTAAGTGATATTTTAGCCTGTAAAACCGGCTTTTGGTCCTTGCCGATAATTTCCACATAGGCAACTTTGCTGATATCAAGCAATTGATAGGAAGCTGCTTCGACATTGTAAATTTTGAACCAAATAATCTCGCCTGCTACATAAAATGATTTATCCGAATGGACATAAATTTTTTCCTGCAAATATTGTTTTTGATAACCATTTACAGAAGCGGCTATATTGTCCAACACCCCGGACTGACTGAAAATATTTTTTGAGTACAGTATTAATATTAAAATAAAAAATATGGTCTTAAAAAACTTAATTCGCATGATTTCTGAATATCGTTGCATGTACATTCTTTTAATTAAAAATTAAGGCCAAAAAGGCGGCTTTACCGTTGTCCCGCCTTGCTCTGTGCAATCAACGCAGGTTGAATAAGATGAAAAATAACCAATCACGGCTCCCGTAGCCTGATCAACATCTGCTGAGATCGGGATGTAGGAGTTCCGGAAATAAAAGGCAAAACTATCAGGGATATTCGGAACTTCTATTTTAGAACATCCCTGCAAAGGCGGATAGACCCATGAAGCAGGTGATGGAATAAAAACTCTTTGTTGCTGAATGGTAGAAACAGAAACATAACCCAAAACAGGCTCATTGACATTGGCAATATTGTGAACATTTCCAGTTAATTCCGAAGGCTGTGCATCAAAAAGTGAACCCAATTGTTCGGTATTGTTTTGAAGAATTTGCCAAAAGTTATATGCACTTGCATCCAGCGCATACTGTTTTACAAGAATACTGTATTCAATGGCAAGTTTTTGGGATCCCAAAGGAATCAAAATTAGTGGTTGTTCATAAATCAAATCTTGAGAAAGTTTTGCTGATGAACCCAGCAACAGACTGGTAGATTGATCTGATCTCCAGCAGGTGAATATGTAATTGTTTACGTCTCGTGCAAAAACCATATTACTATAGGGGTCATATATAAATGCCGATTCGTAAGCAGAATTATATTCCCATGTTTCTGTATAGTTCCATCTGTAATAGCGCGTATTGTTGAGCGGATCGTGTGTGGTTACTGTAACATGCATGCCATCGTTTTGCAGCTGTCCGGAGACACTATCGATCGGCGGACTAATAATTACCTGCATCGAGTCTGATAAATATTGATTCCCGTTAGAGGTTACGATTTTGAGCCGATACAATTCATTTGTGTTGAGGGGGAGCTGGTCGCTCACATATTGTCCGGGGTTTTGTTCAAGGAGGTTATAGAGGTCACCGTTTGCACCGACGACGCTAACCATGGCACCCGTTTCAGGGTTGTTGACAAAACTGATTGAATCATTAATGTTTTGCGTTCTCGATAAATTAATGATGGTTGAATCCTCACCACCGATAATGGTGCCATCAACAACAAGGTAGCCAAGATTTGCTTTTGCAATCGGCGGAACATAAGGTTGCCGGCAGGAAAAAACGAATATCAGGGATAACAGTAAAAAAAAATTTCTAAAATTAATTGTTCTCATTTTTTAATCAGTTTGGCCAATAAGCAGGTTTTATATTAATTCCGCCGTTAGCTTCACAGTCCGCACAGTAAGGCGGAGCAGCCACAATTCCAATAAAAATGCCGGCCATGTTAAATGCGCTGTCAATAGGCGTGTATATTGTTGGATAATTCAGATAATAATATATGGAATCGGGCTGAAGAAGACCTTCACTGCAACCAATTTCGGGTTGTGGAGCGGTGCCGAAAAATAGATCATAATGATTGACAAATATTCTTTTTTGTTGCAACGTGCTTGCAGTGACATATCCTATAACAGGTTCTTTTGGATTGGTTATGCAATGGATATTTCCAGGAATTTGCGATGAGGGTTCAGGAGAAAAAAGACCTCCCAATCCTTCCGTATTCAGTTTAAGGTTTTGCCAGAATGCATAAGCAGCTTCTGTGATGGCATATTGATTAACCAGAATGCTGTATTCAATGGTGAATTTTTGAGACAACCCTGGAAGAATCAACTGGTGATTTGTCGGATATAAAAATGTGTAAATTGAATCATCCAATATCGGCTCCTCATAAATTAAATCCTGGCTTAGCCCATCAGATGTCCCAACCAAAATATTAGTGGAATTAGCCGAGCTCCAGCAATAATATACATTCTCGGCTGGTGTTCTTTCTCTCAGCGTTCCGTTTTGATAGATCAGTTTGGAAAAATAAGTGGACTGATATTGCCATGATTCAACATAATTCCAACGATAATATCTTGTGTTGTTTGAGGGATCATGTGTCGTTACAAAAAAACGTATTAAAGACGTATCGTATTTCCATGACACGCTGTCAATCGGAGGTGTTTGTTTAACAGAAATTGAATCTGAAAGATACTCTTCACCGTTAGTTGTAATTATTTTCAGCTGGTATGTTTCGTTATAATGAAGATTAAGTTGCGGAGCTATATATTTCCCATTGCCAAGGCCGGTCAATGAGTATATTTCTGCATTTTCACCAATAAGGCTTACCTGTGCGCCGGTTTCTCCAATCAAAACATAATTGGAATCAGTAAGATTCTGTGTTCTTGATAAATTAATAATCGTAGTGTCCGCGCCATTTAGAATAATCCCATCAACGACGAGATAATTGAGATTTGATTTTGCGACCGCCGGAAAATAGGGTTGCCTGCAATCTTGCACCGTTATCATGAGGTAGCTTGTTATAAAGTATTTGATCACCTTCATTATTAAAACCTGAAATTGTATGTGATAAATGGTATCGCTGTTCCGAAAATGGATAATTTATATCCCTGTACTACGCCATTCTGTTCTACAAAATAAATTGAATAAGGGTTTTTACGCCCTGTAAGGTTATAAACACCGAGCGTCCACGAGCTGTGTTTGAATTTTTTCACTTTGTGGTTGCCTTCGATATTCAGTGACAGATCAGTTCTGAAATAATCAGGAACGCGGTATTGATTCCTTTCAGAATAAAAAACTCTTTCCGAACCGGCCAAATAATAAACGGCAACCGGCAATGTTATCGGGCGTCCGGTGCTATACACTGCATCCAGGGAAATACTGAAGCGATGTGAAAACCGGTAGTTGCCAATAAAATTCACATTGTGAGGCTTATCAAAATCAGCAGGGTAATAATCACCGTTGTTAATGGTTTGCCCTGCTAATGGATCATCTTGTTTCAGCATTGTTCTTGAATAAGTATAGCTGACCCAGCCATTAAGTTTTCCTGTTAATTTCTTTATCATGAGCTCCACACCATAGGATTTACCTTTTGTGTTGAACACATCAGTCTCAATATGATGATTCATTACCAAAACGGCACCGCTCTTATAGTCCAAATAATGATCGATGTTTTTATAGTAGACTTCAACAGACGTTTCAATCGTGTTGGATTTTAAATTTTGATAATACCCAAGTGAATACTGATCGCCAGTTTGGGGTTTTATATTTGGATCACTCAGTTTCCATATATCCGTTGGCGAAATAGTTGTGGTGTTAGTCAGCAAATGGATATATTGACGCAGCGTATTGTAGCTCGCTTTTAATGAAGCGTTTTCTGTTAAAACATACCTTGCAGAAAATCTGTATTCCGGACCCCCATATGTTTTGATCAGTGCGTTCTGCCTATATGAGGTTGTGTCCTGGATGGTGCCTGTGCTTTTCGGCAACCCGGGCGTATAGTTGTATACATCATGGGGGCCTAGATAATTATATAATGAAAAGCGGATGCCTCCCTGGATGGAAAACGACGGACTGATTTCATATTTATCGCCCAGATATAATGCACTTTCGAGGGCCTGTTCTCTTTGAACCATATCAGGTGCTACAAGAGACTTTGTTCCTACGGGAGTAAACTGACCGGGTTGCAATTTGTAGTAAAGAGAGGATATACCAAAATCAATTGAATGATTTGAATTGGGTGCGTAATTGAAATCTGCCCTGAAATTTGTTTGGTTTATGGCAAATGCCAGATTATAAGCGTTAACAGGGTTTAGGCTACTCGAAACTGAGTATTGATATTGATCGTGACCCGCTAAAAATACACTGTAAAATTTATTATTGAAAATGTGTTTCCATTTTATGTTAGCGTTTTTGTTATCGTATTTATAGGTAGTGTCGCTGTTTAGTCTGAATTGATCATGACTAATATATCCCATGATGTAAATAGAATTTTTTGCATTGAATTCATGAGTAATATTCAAATTGACATCATAAAATGAAGCTCTGCTATTGTGATATTCCTGGTTCGGGATATTTTTCAAAATCCAATCGGAATAAGTTGTCCGCCCACCGAGAATAAACGAAGTTTTGTCATTTACAATCGGACCTTCCAAAGTCAATCTGCTCGTTAATGGACCAACACCCCCCACGCCGGAAAACTTTTTCTTATTGCCATCGCGTGTTGTCACATCCAAAACAGAAGAAAGCCGGCCGCCATATTTTTCGGGAATACTGCTTTTATACAATTCAACATCCTTAACGACATCAGGGTTGAATGCCGAAAAGAATCCAAATAGATGTGAAGGATTGTAAATTGTTGCGTCGCTGAATAGGATAAGATTCTGATCTGCCGAACCACCACGCACATTAAATC
This sequence comes from Puia sp., assembly GCA_035308805.1. GTDB lineage: Bacteria > Bacteroidota > Bacteroidia > Chitinophagales > Chitinophagaceae > Puia. The sequence goes on from DATGFZ010000435.1 coordinate 5,064, forward strand.
CTGTGCTTGCTTCCCCCACCGAAGTTACCCCTGGCAAAGTAAGAACCGTGCGCAAAACATCCGCTTCTCCAAATACCACGGGAACCTGCTTGATCATTTTAATATTTAGCCTTTCGACGCCCATTTGCAACCCTTTTATATTGGACGTTTTTTCAGCCCCTACAATTACGGCTTTCAGACTTTGTACAAAATCCTGCATTTCAATATTCAGTTTTCCATCGGAGTAAACAATTACCTGTCTCTTGGTGTCTCTCATCCCAACGCTGCTGATCTTAATGGTATGTCGTCCGCGTGGTAAAGTGAGCGCATAATAACCAAACTGGTCTGTCACCACTCCTATATGGGTACCATCAACATATACTGCTGCTCC
>DATGFZ010000436.1:0-8303 GCA_035308805.1 Puia sp.
CCGAAAATGCTCTCAACCGAAGGACCAAAACTCGCGATCGGTGATGTCAATGGAGATGGACTGCCTGATTTTTTTATGGGGGGCGCAAAAAATGATACCGCAAAATTATTTATTCAACAACCCGATGGACATTTTATTCAGAAACCGGAATTCGTATTTGCATTTGATAAAGACAACGAAGACGTCGGTGCCACGTTTTTCGATGCAGACAATGATGGCGATCTCGACCTGGTCGTTGTTTCCGGCGGTAACCAGGATCAGTCAGGCTCTCAAAATTTACTTAGCCGGTTATACATCAATGACGGTAAGGGAAATTTTACACGGAGCTTTAATTGGCCATTAATATCCATGAACGCGTCCTGTGTGCGTGTGAATGATGTCGATGGCGATGGGCTGCAGGATGTTTTCATCGGCGGCAGAAGTATTCCCGGCGATTACGGACAAATTCCGGGGAGCGTTTTGTTACACAATGACGGGAAAGGGAAATTTACAAACGTTACACAAAGCATGGCTCCGGATCTCTTGCACCTTGGTATGGTGACGGATGCGCAATGGGCGGATATTGATGGTGACGGTAAAAAAGAATTGATTGTGGTTGGGGACTGGATGCCCGTAACGATTCTCAAGTATGTCAACGGGCAATTAAGAAAAATCGGAGAAATACCACATTCGTCCGGATGGTGGAATTGTGTAACCATTGCCGATATTAACGGTGATGGTTATGTGGATTTGGTCGCAGGAAACTTTGGATTGAATTCGCGCATCAAAGCAGATGTGAATCACCCGGCAAAATTATATGTTGGTGATTTTGATAAGAACGGCCAGAGCGAATGTATTCCGGTTTATTATAAATCTGACGGTAAAGCGTATCCTTATTATTTGCGGGGCGATATGGTTGCCCAAATTCCCGCCTTAAAAAAGAAATTTTTACGCTATGATGCTTATGCCGGAAAATCAATCGATGAAATTTTTGATAAAGATCAGCTGGCGCAGGCAAGTATACTTACCGTTGAGCAGACACAAACCTGTGCGTACATCAATGATGGCAAAGGAAATTTCACGCTGCAGAACTTTCCGGTCATGGCACAACTCTCTCCCGTTTTCGGGATTGTGGTGGCTGACCTGAACGGAGACGGAATAAAGGACATTTTTCTTGGTGGAAATTTTTTCGGACTCAAGCCGGAGGTTGGTCGTTTTGATGCAAGCTATGGCACAACACTTATTGGCAACAACAAACATCAGTTCACCTATATTTCCCCCTCGGCAAGTGGTTTGTTTGTAAAAGGCGAAGTGCGGGATGCACAAATCATCAATGCAAAAAAAGAAGATTATATTATCGTGGCACGCAACAACGATGCGTTGCAGATTTTTCGCAAAAGAAAATGAAACCTTTTAACCGGAATATTTGTGAGACCGCCATTTGTTTTCCAAAGCACCGTTGTCTTTGCCTGCGCCGGGACCACTTCGTCAACATTTTATGTAGTTTCAGGAGTCTATAAAAATACAATCAGAAATAATGCAATCAATTGCTAAGCATTGAATTTATCAAAAAAAAATATCGCCAACAGCAACCATTTATTATTTCCGGTCTTACTATTGTCACTGGCGTCAATATCCTTTTCTTCCTGCAAAAATCATAAAACTTTATTCACAAAGCTTTCTGCAAACGAAACGGGAATAGATTTCGTCAATAAAAATATGGATGGCGATTCATTGAATATCCTTGATTACCTGTATTATTATAATGGTGCGGGTGTGGCAGTCGGCGATATTAATAATGACGGGTTGCCCGATATTTTTTTAGTTTCAAATACCGGCGGCAATAAGTTATATCTAAATAAAGGCAACTGGCAATTTGAAGACATAACCGAAAAGGCCGGCGTAAAGGGAAATGCGGACTGGGCGACGGGCGTGACCATGGCGGATGTAAATGGAGACGGGTTGCTTGATATTTACGTTTGTGCCGTTTCCAATCACACACCTGTGAATACCAATGAGCCACACACTTATTTTAAAAATTCGCACAACCAACTCTATATAAATAATGGCAACGGGACGTTCACCGAAGAAGCAAAACAGTGGGGACTGGATATTCCGGGATATAACACGCAAGCCGTTTTTTTTGATTACGATAAAGACGGCGATCTTGATATGTTTTTGCTTCAGCATTCCATTCATCAAACTGATAATTACGGAGACACATCAGCCCGAAGAAAATATAGCCTCATCAGCGGTGGGAAATTATTCCGCAATGATGGGGGTCATTTTACGGATGTCACCAAAGAATCCGGCATCATCAGCAGCTCGTTGGGATATGGATTGGGCGTAGGTGTTGCCGATTTAAACAATGATGGCTTTGACGATATCTATGTGAGCAATGATTTTCATGAGAACGATTATTATTATGTTAATCAGGGAAACGGAACATTCAAAGAAATGAATAAAGAGGCCTTCGGACATGAATCGAAGTTCTCCATGGGCAATGATATCGCTGACATTAACAATGATGGCTGGCCGGATATCATTACGCTTGATATGCTTCCTGAAGATGAAACCGTTTTAAAATCTTCTGTCAGCGATGAATCGCTGGACAATTACAATCAAAAAATAAGAGCAGGGTACCATTACCAGTATTCAAGGAATTGCTTGCAATTGAATACAGGAAGGGGAAAAAGATTTTCAGACATCGCTTTGTACAGCGGAGTTGCCGCAACCGATTGGAGCTGGAGCCCGCTGATCGCTGATTTTAACCTGGATGGTATCAATGATCTTTTCATTTCCAACGGGATTAAGAACCGTTTGAATGACCTGGATTACGAAAAATTTATTTCAAATATGAATGTCAAGGTCACGATGTCGGGAACAAGAGCGTACGATAAACAAATACTGGAACACCAGCCCCCTGGCACTTGGCACAATTACATTTTTGAAGGCAATGAAAATCTGACATTTACCGATCGTTCCGTCGATTGGGGTTTTTCTGATTCCACTTTATCACAAGGCGCAGCTTATGCAGACCTGGATAATGACGGCGCACTCGATATCATTACCAATGAGATGAACGCGCCGGCAGGAATTTACAGAAACAATATTCGCCAAGAAGACACATCAGTCCGTTTTTTGAATGTTCAGGTAAAATATAAACTGCCTAACTTTTTTGCAACAGGAACAAAAATATTCCTCTTCGATCAGGGAAAAATATTCATGCAGGAGTTGCAGCCGACGCGTGGATTTATGAGCAGTTCAGAACCGCTTTTTCATTTTGGAGTTGGCCACAAAAATAAAATAGACAGTTTAATAATAATCTGGCCCAACAATACATTTCAATGGCTGAATAATATTTCGACAAATCAGAAAATATCTGTCAGTTATAAAAAAGAAAATACAGATACGATAACCAACTATTCTTTTTTTATTAATAACCTGTTACACCAACCCGATAGCGCGTTTTTTACTGATATCACTTCGAGGCTTAACATACATTTTAAACACGAAGAGGATATTTATTTTAATGATTTCACCCGGGAGCCGCTTATCCCGCATGAAGTTTCGATTGCCGGACCAAAACTAGCCGTTGGGGATGTTAATGGCGATGGGCTCGAAGATTTTTTTGTGTGTGGCGCAAAAAACCAACCCGGCAAATTATTCATTCAGCAAAAGGACGGGACTTTTAAATCCACCAACGATTCATTATTTGCAAAAGATGCATCACCGGAAAAGACTGACGCGATTTTTTTTGATGCGGATAACGATGGCGATTTGGATTTGTTTGTAGCCGGCGCCAATCCCGGATTTTCCAATAAAACCGACGCTCCGCCCGATAGGTTATACATCAATGACGGACACGGAAAATTTGTAAGATCAACTACCTTACCCCTGCTCCCTGGAAATAAATCGGTAGTGTGCGCTGCCGATTTTGATGGTGATGGATACCAGGATTTATTTATTGGTGGCAGGGTCAACGCTGATTTTTATGGCTCAACGCCAACTTCTTATTTGTTGCATAATGACGGACACGGAAATTTTTCTATAGTTACCGATGAAGCGGCAAAAGGTTTAAAACAGATTGGAATGGTTACCGGCGCCTGCTGGACAGACATCAACCAGGATGGAAAGCCTGATCTCGTGGTTGTTGGAGAATGGATGGCTCCTGCGATTTTTATTAATCATCATGGAATGCTTGAGCGGCAGCATTCTCCTTTGGATACACTTACGGGCTGGTGGACAACCATCCAAAGCCAAGACGTCAACGGTGACGGATATCCTGACCTGTTGTTGGGCAACTATGGATTAAATTCAAAATTGAAGGCCTCCGTTTCATACCCGATTAAAATGTACGCGGGAGATTTTGATAATAATGGCATTTTCGAGCAAATACTTTCTGTTCAAAAAAATGGAGACTATTATCCTTTTCTTGGAAAAGAGGAGTTGGAAAAGCAAATGCCATTTATCAAAAAAGAATTTCTCAGTTACAACAAAATGGCAGGAAAGACCACCGAAGAGATTTTTGGAAAGAAATTAGACTCGGCAATATTATTGGAAGCTGCATCCATGCAATCAGTGGTTTTACTGAATCATCATGCCGCAGGATTTGTGTCGGTTCCACTGCCTGCTCCGATGCAATGGTCCCCGGTATTTAGTTTTTATGTTGATGATTTTAATCATGATGACAAAAAAGATTTATTAGCGGGTGGAAATTTCTACGGCGTAATTCCTTTTGAAGGCAGATATGATGCAATGCCCCTGACCCTTGCCTGGGGAAATAATTCAGGAAATTTTGATTGCATGCTTCCGTATCCCGAACCTGTAATCACCGGAGAAATAAGAGATATCAAACCCATAAAGATTGCAGGTAAAAAATGCATCATCATCGCGCGCAATAATGATTCACTGCTTATTTTGAGATATTAAAAAATCGGATAACAAAGTTCTATTTTCATGTGCAGGCTGTCATAAGCAGAAACCGGGTTTGTGAGAAATCTTTCATAAGGCGCGGCAACTAATTCCAGGCGCTTATCAAGAACATACCTGTCCATGGCAGTATATAATTTTTTAAATCCGGCATAATCACCTACATAAGACCCTACGAGTAATTTTCCGTGTGAGGGCATTTCAAAATAATAAAGATCATTTGTCAGGGGCGCTTTCTTATATACAGGGATGGCTGCCATTATTTTCACGGTATCTTTATTGATGTCATAGAAATTAACCATTCTTACGGTGGTGTCCGTGATACCGAGATTGTTTTTATACGCATAGGCAATAATCTCCTTATAAAGATCCGCGAGCATTTTTAGCCGGTTGGTTCTTGGTGTGACTTTAATTTTTGCGATCACCAATGAATCTTTTATTTTTTCCGTTTGAATATCAAACCCGTAATATTGTTTCACGTCCTCCAGGTAACTTTTTAAACTCGCCAGGTTCTCTTCAATATTACCGGATGAATTTAATTTTTCTTCTAACCAGTTTATCGGGGTCATATTTTCCACCCATAAAACCCGTGTCGTCTTAATGCTGGAATCCGGAAAAACGAAAATGGAATGATAAATTTCCTTACCTGCTTTTTTTTCTTTGACGATTATGTCAGCAGCATTTTCATTGACGACATCATATTCCTCATTGCCCGTACGTAACCAGGCATTGCCCGCGTTCGTTTTTTCGGACATTTTGAATGAAGATGTGTCTTTTATTTTTAACCCGACATGCCAATGAAGCCAATTTTTTAGATCAGTAATCTCATTTGCCACATTTATTAATGGAGCTGTAATGATAATTTGCTTTTCAATTCTCAAAGTAATGGGAGCAAACAGAAAAATACAAAAGGCCACCAGAACAAGCAGGGAAAAAATTAACAGGATTCTTCTTTTCATTTAGTAAATAAGCAAGCAATTTTAGCAAATATATTCAAGATAAATTTTCGAATTTCGAATCAGGATATTATTGGACATTTTGTTGATGACGAATAATAAACGCAATAATTTCTTCCAGCGAAGAATCAATTCGTGAAATAGCCTCCTGTATATCATCACGGCTTACCTGTGCCGCAAAGGAAGGATTTTTTAATTTCTTCAGAACACTATTGACATCCATTCCATCATACCTTGTGGGTCGTATCAATGCAGAAGCATGAATAAAGCCCGATAGTTCATCAAAAACGTAAATCATTTTGTCCATAATGTTATTTGGTTCGACACCAAAGTATTTTGGCCCATGCGAGGCGATGCAATGAATGACTTCCGGATCAATATTCCTGTTCTCTAATTCTTCAATTATAATCCTGCAATGGTCGCTGGGGAATTTTTCCCAGTCCGCATCATGAAGCAATCCCGACAATTCCCATTTTAAAACGGTTTTTTCATCGGCATTTTCTTTTTCGATTGCCCATGCCTTCATAACCGCGGCAACCTGCTTCATGTGCAGCCGTAATCTTTCGTTGGCAACCCAGTCATTGAGTAAAATCAAAGCATCTTCAACCGACATGAGGTTTCCCGCGTTTGCAGGATTCCCAAATGCATTTCTACCCAGTACATGTATCCCTTCAGCCATGTGATAATAATTTAAAATGTCCAGCGTAAATCTAACTCAATAATCAATGAATTTATTTTTCAGGTCAAAATTTTTGCTGATTTTCATGTAATTACGAGGGTACGATTAAAATTCCTGGCGTTTTTCTTGGGTTGTTTCTCTATTTAGTTTTACCTTCGCCACCCTTTTAATAAAGCAGTTGGGATAGCGACTGCAAAAAACAAAAAATAACGAAATGAGCAAATTACATTTTACAACCAAACATGCGAACGAGGCTACCGTGCAACGTACCTGGTATGTTGTCGATGGTACTAATCAAACCGTTGGCCGCATGTGTAGCAAGATTGCTGCAGTGTTACGAGGCAAAAATAAAGCTTACTTTTCACCGCATGTTGACTGTGGCGATTTTGTTGTCGTCATCAATGCAGATAAAGTGAAGTTCACCGGAAATAAATTAGACGATAAAATTTATATTAATTTCTCCGGTTATCCGGGTGGCAAAAAAGAAGAAACTGCTAAAAGTCTATTGAAACGCAGACCGGAAGCCATTATTGAAAGGGCAGTCAAAGGTATGCTGCCTAAGAACAGGCTGGGGAGAAAAATATTCAAAAAATTGTTTGTGTATGCTGGCGATAAACATCCTCATGCTGCGCAACAACCCAAAGAATTTAAATTCTAAAATCAGCTCCAGGCTTTGGCTTTGGGCATCAAGAATAAAAAATGGAAAAACAAAAAAATTCAGTAGGTCGTCGTAAAGAAGCGGTTACCCGTGTTTTTTTAAGCAAGGGGACAGGCAAGGTTACCATAAACGGCAAAGATTATAAAGAGTATTTTACGTTAGGCTATTTGCAGAATCAGGTTGAACTTCCCATGAAGACTGCCGATTTAGCTGATAAGTTTGATGTCATCATTAATGCGTCCGGCGGTGGGATGAAGGGTCAGGCGGAAGCAGCTAAATTAGGAATAGCCCGCGCTTTGCTGCAGGTAAATGCAGAGCTTCGTCCGGCATTAAAAGCAGCAGGCTTATTGCGGCGGGATCCAAGAAGCGTTGAGCGTAAAAAACCAGGACGTAAAAAGGCAAGAAGAAGTTACCAGTTCAGCAAACGCTAGTTGATGCTCAAGAAAGAATCAAATAAAATAATTATTCAATTAAAATAAACATGGAACAGAACACTTCATTGCAACAGCAACTACTTGAAGCAGGTGTACATTTTGGTCATTTGCGTAAGAAGTGGAACCCGAAAATGCTGCCTTATATTTTTGCAGAAAAAAAGGGCATTCATATTATTGATCTGAATAAGACCACTGAAAGCCTGCAGGAAGCGGCGGCTGCATTGAAGCAAATTGCGAAAAGCGGAAAAAAAATAATGTTTGTCGGAACAAAAAAACAGGCAAAGGAAATCGTTACAGAATGCGCAAAAAGAGTAAACATGCCTTTTGCTACGGAACGATGGCTGGGAGGAATGCTCACCAATTTTAATACGGTAAGAAAAAGCGTGAAGAAAATGCAGAGCATTGAAAAAATGCTTGGTGATGGCAGCTTCGACAGCGTTACAAAAAAAGAACGCCTTACCCTGAGCCGGGACAAAGAAAAAATGGAAAAAGTTCTTGGTGGTATTGCGCAACTGGGTCGCGTGCCGGCCGCCTTATTTATCGTTGATATAGGTCACGAGCACATTGCCCTGGCAGAGGCCATTCGCCTGGGCATTACTACTTTCGGAATGGTCGATACAAATTGTGATCCCAATAAAGTTGATTTCCCTATACCGGCAAATGAT
>DATGFZ010000437.1:0-3165 GCA_035308805.1 Puia sp.
ATATTTTGAGCGACTGGCAAAAGGCGTATGATGCCTGGCGCGCTTATTCCAGGCTCAGGGTTTATATTAATGAAGGAATTTTGGGTTCGCCGCTCATTGCGTTTGCTTCTACCTTGCAGCAGGTAGAAAATGCGCTGGTAAAACAAAATGGCGGCGACATTAAAAAAGCGATGACGGCTGCCAGCGAGGCCCGAAAAACTTTTTTGAAAGCTGAGAATAAAGCTTCTGACCAAAATATTCTTGCTGCCATTACCATATTATATTATAAAGATGTTGACAAAAACCAGCGTCCGATCGGTTTTTTTGAAAGTGTAAAAGGAAGCTATGGCGATCTAAACAATGAAGACACGTATAAAAAATACGCAGCAGATGTTTTTGCCGGCACCATGATTTTTGATGATGACAAATGGAATGCTTTTGTATCAAATCCTGATGCAAACGTTTTGCAAAATGACCCCGCATATGCTCACGCAGCCGCATTTGTAAAAAACTGGCAGGGAAAATATATTTCTTTCTTTCAGCAATTCACGGCAAAAAATAACGAGTTGGGAAGATTATATCTTAAAGGCATCATGCAGATGGATCCCAAAAAAATCCGCTATCCGGATGCAACATTCACGATGAGGGTTTCTTATGGAAATGTAAAATCATACAATCCGCGCGACGATGTGCACTACGATTATTTATGCACAATGAAAGGCGTGCTGGAAAAATATATACCAGGTGATTATGAATTTGATTTGCCGGTAAAACTTGTTGAGCTGGCTAAACAAAAGGATTTTGGTCAGTATGCGGATAAACAACGAAAAGATCTCGTGGTAACTTTCATCACTACAAATGATATTACGGGAGGAAATTCCGGCTCTCCCGTTTTAAATGCAAATGGAGAATTGATCGGGCTTGCCTTTGACGGGAATTATGAAGCACTGAGCCATAAAATTGCCTATGATGCAGTTTATAATCGCACCATTTGTGTTGATATCCGCTATGTTTTATGGTGTATTGATAAACTCGGCGGCGCATCGAATATCATTAATGAACTCAGATTAGTCAAACCGGTGATCAGCAAGTAAATGTTTTTCCTTACGAATAAAAAAACCGCCACAAAAATGTGTGACGGTCTTTTCGATAAAAAATCTTTATTTAATTCGACGAGGCTTTAGCGTTTGCCGTATTGACGAGTTTTGAAAGAGTGACAAAATCCATGGCTCTGATCTGCTCTTTAGTGTATTGCTTGAATGTGCTGGTAGTCAGTGTTGAGCTTGGCACAATTACATAACGGTAAAGGTCACCTGAAAGATCGAAATTTGCAAGCAATTCAATGATGCCGGGTAACAAATCCTGTGTAATGTAGCCGCCTCCGCTTAACGTATACACATCAGATACATTTACGACGAGGGTATCATTGCCGGTAGTACCATTGGGACCGCTTCCGGGAACCCCGATATATGATACAATGACGTCGGTACTGATAACGTTTGCCGTTAAACTTGCTGCATTGATCGTTTGCGTGTAAAAAGTATCGTTGCTCGTATCCACGTTTTGGGTCATGCTTAATGCTACCCATGCGGAATGCAATACGCTGTCAGATCCTGCGGGGCCGGCCGGGCCAGCGGGGCCCGCACTGCCCTTTGAACAGCCGGATATTGAAAAAGTGATAATAGGTATTGCTAAAAAAAATGAGATTAAATTTTTCATTTTGCCAGTTTTTAGATTAAGAATTTTATTATTAATGGTACGTAGATTGTGAACCAAAGGTTTCTATTATTTCAAAAATTGAAGTTTTTTCTTACGGCAAAAATCGCAGGTTATGAACAAATGTAAAAAACAATATTCAATTGCAGGAATAAAAAAAGAAATTCCAACAATTCAATGGCCAGGTTTTATACGGATTAATAAAAAACCCGCTGCAGCATTTGCAACGGGTTTTCTTTTTAAAATATTATCAATGACTAATTGGTCGTTGCTTTAGTGGTTGCCTCACTCACCAGCTTTGTTGCAGTGGCAAAATCCAATGACCTGATTTGCTGTTTTGTATAATTCTTGAAAGTAGCGCTTTGGGTTAAGATCGCTCCCGGAATTATTACATACCGGAACTGCGCTCCCGTAATATCGGATAATACAGCGACATCAATTTCCCCAAGCCTGTAGGTAACCTCCAAATAACCGGCGTAATCCAATACGTTCACAATTGAACCATCGTTATTAAATAAATTTTGAACATATGACAGAATAACGCCACTATCCAGGACAGCCTGAGTAATCGCTGGCGTTACCAATGTATCAAGAAAAATACTATCGGGTGAACCATTGTTGGTAAAGGTATCAACGGTTGTCGTTAAGGTTATCCATGGGGAATGTAAAACGCTGTCTGTTCCATTTGTACCATTAGTGCCGTTTGAGCCATTAGCGCCGGCTGCACCTGTAGCACCGGTTGCGCCTGCTGGTCCTGCAGGGCCTTTTGAGCAGCTGATCATTGCTACGCTAATCGCGAGACATCCTACTAAAAGTAACTTTAAATTTTTCATGTTGGGGAAAATTTGGGTTGAGATAAATTGTTTAAATGGTTTTATTTGTCAATAAATAATTACATAATATGCAACTTTTTTTGAGCAGCTTTATTGGTTGACCGGAAAATTTGAAGGGGCATTGAACCGGGTATTATGATTGGTATGGTTTCAGCCTAAACAAATAAACACAGTAAGCAGAAAAACTACTCAATATGCAACGAATAATTTGCGCTGATTATTGTTTTGTTTATTAAGAATTTGTTTTTAATGTCTTATAAGCTACAAGGCAACTTACAAAAATGAGCATGCTTCCCAGTAAAAAGGGAGCGCCGGGGAAATGAACAGGAGAGCCGTCTTTGGTAAAATAATAAAAAAGATTGGTCATTATTAAAGGCCCGACAATTGAAGTTGCGCTCATTAAGCTGGTGACAGAACCCTGCAATTCGCCCTGCTCATTTGGAGGAACATGACTTGTAATGATAGCTTGTAATGCTGGTCCGGCGATTCCGCCGAGACAATAAGGAATAAGGAAGACAAACATCATCCAGCTTTGGGTGGCAAATGCAAAAAGCACCATACCAAGGGTATATAAAATCAGCCCCGCATAAACGCTTTTTTCATTCCCTAATTTCGGATTAATAAAACGATTCAATAC
>DATGFZ010000438.1:0-4769 GCA_035308805.1 Puia sp.
TAGCCGATCATGTGGGTGCCGAGCCATTCGCCGTATTTTGCATCGAACACCACTTTGATAAACCCTTCGGTATGGCCTGCAGCCGAAGCCTTACCCGACGCACTCAATGGGAATTTGCCGACCTTAACTTCGTAACCTGCATCGCGTGCTTGTTTTTCTGTTAATCCTGCAGAAGCAATTTCCGGCGTGCAGTAAGTACAACCCGGAACGTTATTGTAATCAATCGGCTCTGGTTGATGTGCATATTTTTTCTCGTTATAACCAATATTTTCAATGCAGATAATTCCCTCTTTTGAGGCAACGTGTGCAAGTGCTTGACCGGGTGCACAATCGCCGATTGAATAAATTCCGGAAACATTTGTCTGATAAAATTTATCCACAGTAATTTTTCCCTTATCCGTTTTCACGCCGAGGTTTTCCAATCCAATGTTTTCAATATTTGCGGCTATTCCGATGGCACTTAGTAAGATATCCGCTTCCAGTGTCACTTCACCAGTTTGTGTTTTCACTTTTGCTTTTACCCCATTGCCGCTCGTGTCAACACTTGTGACTTCGCTGTTGGTTAAAATGTCGATACCATATTTCTTATAAGTTTTCTCGAGCTCTTTTGAAATTTCTTCATCTTCGACCGGAACAATTCTTGGTAAAAATTCAACGATGGTAACTTTTACGCCCATGCTATAATAAAAATAAGCAAACTCAACCCCGATCGCACCACTGCCAACAACGATCATGGATTTGGGTTGATCAGGAAGGACCATCGCTTCACGATAACCGATTATTTTTTTACCATCCTGTTTTAAATTAGGCAACTCGCGACTGCGTGCACCTGTGGCTATAATAATATGTTTGCCCTCCACAATTTGCGTTTTATTATCAGGTCCGGTAACTTCAAGTTGCCCTTTTGTCTTGAGTTTGCCGAAACCCATGATCACGTCAATTTTATTTTTTCGCATCAGGAATTGAACACCTTTACTCATCTTGTCTGCCACCCCGCGACTCCGTTTAATGATAGCGGGAAAATCCTGCTGCCCGGTTGCATTGATGCCGAAATCTTTTGCGTGCAAAATATCCTGATAAACCTGTGCGCTTTTTAAAAGTGCTTTTGTGGGAATGCAACCCCAGTTCAAACAAATTCCTCCCAGACTTTCTCTTTCGATTATTGCTGTTTTAAAACCCAATTGCGCTGCCCGGATTGCAGCTACGTAACCGCCGGGACCACTGCCGAGGACAACTACATCGTATGCCATAAAGTTATTTTGTTTAATAGTTGATTTATAGAGCGGCTGCAAAATTAAGGAATAAAGAAACAACATGGAAAATGCGATAAATGGCGAAATGGCATGTGTTCCATTTCCGGATCAGTTTCAAAAATACCTTCGTTTTCACATTTCCGCACTTTCATAATTTCACCCTACTTTTGCCCCTTCAATTTTAATTATGAAACTCGATGTTTTGGCGATTGCCGTTCACCCGGATGACGTGGAATTGTGCTGCGCGGGCACTTTGATGATGGAAAAGCTAAACGGTAAGAAAATTGGTATTGTCGACCTGACCCGCGGGGAACTCGGAACACGCGGAACTCCGGAATTGCGCGATGCAGAATCTGCAAAAGCTGCCGGTATCATGCAGGTTGATGTGCGTGAAAATTTAAAAATGGCGGATGGATTTTTTAAAAATGACGAGACGCATCAGCGGTTGTTAATAAGAGCCATAAGAAAATTTCAACCGGAGATTGTACTGGCAAGTGCTTTGGCAGACCGTCACCCTGATCATGGAAGATCGGGGCACTTGATTGCTGATTCTTGCTTTTTGAGTGGTTTAAGAAAAATTGAAACAGTGGATAACGATGGGATCACCCAACAAAGCTGGCGTCCAAAATATGTTTTTCATTATATACAGGACAGGTATTATCAGCCTTCATTTGTATATGATATTACGCCAGTCTTTGAAAGAAAATTGGAATCCATTAAAGCGTATTCTTCACAATTTTTTTCAAAAGAATATGATCAGGATGAGCCGCAAACCTATATCAGCACTCCGGAATTCTTAAATTCAATAATTGGCCGTCACCAGATGTTTGGCAAAATGCTCGGCGTTTCCTATGCTGAAGGATTTATTTCAGAAAAAATGATCGGTGTTCATAATTTTGACTCGTTTGTCCGGATGGATACGTGAAGGGATTTTAAGTCGATCGTTAATTAATCACATTACGTGTCTTTTTGTTATCTATTTGTAAAAAGGCAACTATTTTCAGGATATACCGTTAATTGGGGTATGTTTCATCAATTGTACTAAATCAATAATGCTGAAATTAAACATCACCCCGCTAATCTGGTCGAAGAGTACCAATTCAATTTAAAATCATCGTTATCTATATTTTCGGCGACATGAAAAATATACATTTAATTTGAAGCTTAATCCAAAAATAATCTTACTGTGCTTCTCTTTTCTCTTATCATTTGCCACTAAAGCACAGCATTCTTTGCCACATAAACCGCCAGATTCTTTGCAACTAACGCAACCGACTCTTGATACTTCTTTCAATTCGCAACTAGACCTTATCGATTTATATAACCGGATCATTAAAAAAAGCAATGTTCCTAGGCAGGACCTAAAATCGACACATCTTTCTGCCTTGCCTGTGGTCGGTTATTCGTTGCAGACAGGTTTTGCCGCGGTGATCAGTGCCAACCTCGGTTTTTACACAGAAAAACACAATCACAACACTGAGAAGATTTCCAGTTTGCTGACGAGCGTAACATACTCACAATATCATCAGATTATTTTTCCTGTGCAAACGGATATTTGGTTGCTGAATAATAAATATAACATTATTACAGATTGGCGATACATGAAATACCCTTCAACTACCTTTGGACTTGGAGGTCGTTCCCCGGCAAACGGCGGCTATACAATCGATTTTAATTATGCAAAATTTCATCAAACGGTATTAAGAAAAGTTACAAATAATTTTTATGCAGGAATTGGCTATTACTATGATTATTTCTGGAATGTAAAAGAACTCAATCCACCTGCCGGTGTAGTGACTGACTTTCAAAAATATGGGCTAACCAACACCGTTACTGCATCCGGAATTGCCTTTAGACTATTGGTTGATACAAGAAAAAATCAAATCAACCCTGATGCAGGATGGTATGTAAATATCGCCGACAGACCGAACTTCACTTTTTTGGGAAGTGATAATAACTGGAATTCATTATTACTGGAATTCAGGAGATATTTTAATCTCCCCGGCGACTCAAAAAATGTATTTGCCATCTGGAGTTACAATTGGCTCACCGTTAGCGGCAAGCCTCCGTATTTATTATTGCCCAGTACCGGCTGGGATGATTTTTTTAATACGGCCAGGGGTTATATTCAGGGGCGGTATCGCGGTCGCGATATGCTTTACCTGGAAACAGAGTATCGTTTTCAATTAACCCAAAATGGATTGCTGGGTGGCGTAATATTTGCCAATGCACAATCCTTTTCAAAAGAATTGTCTCAGCAATTCCAGATAATCGCGCCGGGATTTGGAACGGGAATTCGGATAAGACTAAATAAATTCTCAGGGGCTAATCTTTGCATTGATTATGGTTGGGGATTGAATGGGTCACAGGGTGTGGCGGTAAATCTTGGTGAAGTTTTTTAAGCCTTTTATCCAGAGAAACTGCCTCAACAATAAGGTATTGGTTAACTTCGCCCGGTTAATTTCTTTGTTAGTTTGTATGAAACTATAATTCTTAACATGAAGATTCAATTGTGGACAGTTGGAAAAGCCCATGAAGCTGAATTGAAAAATGCCATAGAGGACTTCACCAACCGCCTAACTAAATATTTCCATACAGAATGGACGATAATTTCTCCGTTCAAAAATTTTGTCTCTGCATCCGCCATAGTAATAAAAGGGAAAGAGGCTGAAACAATTCTTTCCCTATTGAAAAAAGACGATTATTTAATAGCACTCGATGAAAAAGGTAAACAATTTTCATCGACTCAGCTTGCACAATTCATCCAGTTACGTACAAATGAAAGTAAAAAAAATCTCGTCTTCGTTATTGGCGGTGCTTTTGGTTTGGGGGCTGCAGTTTTGGATCGAGCAGATTTCAAATGGTCATTGTCACAACTGACTTTTCCTCACCAGTTGGTCCGGTTAATGCTGGCAGAACAACTTTATCGGGCATGCACGATCATAAGAAATGAAAAGTATCACCATTCTTAATTAAATTTTATCTTTAACAGAAAATTAATGCTTTCCTTTACCCCGATCACTGTAAGTATAATTGCTATTACCTGTCTAATTTCCATTGCAGGTTTCAGTAATCCGAAAATCATCAACGAGTTGATTTTTTGGCCGCCAGCCATTACCAACCATCGTCAATATTACCGTTTTGTCACTTGCGGATTTGTACATGCAAATTTTATGCATCTCGCTTTTAACATGTTTACTTTATATTTTTTCGGTAGAATTATGGAGCTGTATTATATGGGTCGACTTGGATTGGAGCATTACTATTTTTTTATTTTATACATCGGCGCGCTGATCATTTCAGTATTGCCAACTTATTTCAAGCAAAAAAATAATTATAATTATAGAAGCCTCGGAGCTTCCGGCGCTGTATGTGCGGTTCTGTTCGCCTTTATTTTACTCGAACCATGGCAAATCATTTATGTTTTTTTTATACCCGTGCCGGCAATTGTTTATGCTGTATTGTTCTTAATCTATTCCATGTATATGTCCAAAAAGGGCGGAGATTATATTAATC
>DATGFZ010000439.1:0-16038 GCA_035308805.1 Puia sp.
TGTAGGTCCGTGAGAACCTTAAATGAGATAATACACGGGTCAAAGAAAGCACAATAAAAAGCCTGCCGAAATAGTACATCCTGTTAAATTCCTGTCATGGGAAGCCTGCAAATGCTGTGGCTGACCAACTACATGAACAAAGGAGGGTTGCGGTTTTGATCCAGAATACCGGCTCCGGAAATAGCGAAGCAAAAAAGCCTTAACCCATTATCGCTTATAGATAAACGTTAGTCGTTTGTTTGTTAAAAAAAAGGCACCTGACGAAATCGGTTATATATGTATGTTGGTTTGGCTCATCTATCCCCGCAGGAAATCAGGTTGTGTCTGCATCACCTTTTATTTTGCCTGACACGCATTTTGTTTCCCCGACCTGGTTTTCCCTATTTATTGAATAACGGTGATGTCAAAGACCACGGTGCCCAGCGAAGTACTGCTGGAGCTCGTTTGCAGTGCGAGTTTGACGGTATTGGTAGCAGAGGCATAGGCATAAGCCAGCACCATTCCGGTAGGCAGCGCCGTTCTGGGCGTTACGATCACCGATGCATATTGGGTGACTCCTGTTAATGTAAATGTTTCTGTCCGGGGCGTCGTGAAGTCAAAAGTAGTGTTATCGGTTATCGATTGATTGGTGAAACGTATAATCGCATTCAACGGCGTACCTGCTGTTCCCACCTGTACGGTGGATCGCATTTTTACCGTGCCGTTGACATCCAGCACAGTCGTCGGGGCAGTAGTTCCGATGCCCACATTCCCCGACCCGTCAACACGCATCCTTTCATTGGCAGACTGGGTTGTTCCCCCGGTCATGAACACCAGCGCTTTTGATGCGGTGCCGTTTCCAATCAGGAAATTATTCCCTGTCGCATACAGATATGCGTCATCGGCAGCCCCCATGACATTCTGTGTATTGGCGCTGCTGTTTATCCCCAGGTCCACAAAGTTGACTGTTTCATTGCCATTATCGGCAGTCGCTACTACATCAGAGCTGGAAAGAGTACCTGCAGAATCGTTCTGAACATTCAATTGCAGGTAGTTATTTATTTTGCCGTGTCCCTGCACAAGGTTAAATGAGGTAGTGGTGCCTGCCTGAACCAACAACTTTTCAGGATTGGTAGCATTGAAAGTAGAACTGCCGATGCCGACATTCCCTGCACTGCCGACCCTCATCCGCTCGATATTGTTGGTGATAAAGGGCAGATCATAATTGGAGGTTGTTCCAAACTTTTGGATTGAAGCAACACTATTGCCTCCCAGCAGCCATCCGGTTGAAAAGGATGAAAAAGGCAGAGAATTTACCACACCGGTCGTTGTACTGATCGTTAGCAAATTGTCTGATGTACTTCCTGTTGGCAAACCCTGCAACAGCAGGGGGTTATTTCCCGCAGCCGCATAAATATGCAATTTAGCGCTTGGTGAAGTTGTACCGATACCCACATTCCCGGATCCGTCAATGCGCATTCTTTCATTGGTGGATTGGGTAGTGCCCCCGGTCATGAAAACGAGTGCTTTTGCTGCCGTGCCGTTTCCAATGAGAAAATTATTTCCTGTCGAATAGAGATAGGCGTCATTGGCGGCGCCCATGACATTCTGTGTATTCGCACTGCTGTTAATGCCCAGGTCCACATAGTTGACCGTTTCATTGCCGTTGTCGGCTGTTGCCACCAGGTCAGAACTTGCCAGCGTACCCGCTGAATCGTTCTGCACATTCACTTGCAGGTAGTTATTTATTTTGCCATGCCCCTGCATGAGGTTGACTGAGGCAGTAGTCCCGGCCTGAACCAATAATTTTTCAGGATTGGTCACACTGAAGGAAGTCGCGCCGATGCCGAGATTTCCTGCATTGCTGATCCGCATCCGCTCGGTATTGTTTGTAATAAAAGGAAGATCATAATTGGAAGTGGTTCCAAGATTTTGCACAGAGGATAGATTGTTACCACCGAGATCCCAGACAGCTCCTAAAACGGCTGCGGCATTCTGCGCCGAGACATTCCAGTTGGTTCCGTTGCTGATTAACATGACACTTTCATAAGTCTGGTCCAGCAGATACGTACTCAGCCCGTCAATGGTTTGGGAAGAGGTGGTGTTCACCGTAAGAAGCGGGGTGGTACCTGAAGTGCTTGCATTTTTTATCAGGTATATCCTTCCCGTGCATGCTGTTGCATCGGGCAGGGTCACTGCTGAAGCAGAACTGCCCGTAAATACCAAAATACAGTCTGTGGAAGAGGCAGAAGTAGTTCCGGTAAATACCCTGGTTCCCCCCGAAAAGGATCCCCGCACATCCAGTGTGGACAGCGGCGACACGGTGCCGATTCCCACTTGTGCATATACGTTAGATAAAGCAAGAATGGACAGACAAAGGAAAAATGAATTTTTCATGATAGGAATGGATTTTCAAGTGTAGGTCCGTGAGAACCTTAAATGAGATAATACACGGGTCAAAGAAAGCACAATAAAAAGCCTGCCGAAATAGTACATCCATTTAAAAACCTGTCATGGGAAGGACCGGATTCGTGTAGTGTAAACGCTGGATTGTTGTAAGTGAATGGCTACTTCAATATTGTTTTTACTGCTTGCATTGCCGATGCCGGTACGGAAAATAAATGTTCACATAAAATGCCGAAGCGTAGATATTCACGCAAAAGAAGGAGCATTATTATTTTTATTCTGCGGGATATTGATAAACTAAAAGAAGCGTTCAGGCAACATTCATCCCGCTGCGAAAACTGAACGTCACGGAGGTTGAATGATTATGGAATTCGTTTATTGAAATGCAGCCACCCAGAGTCTGGCAAAGTTCGTGGGTATCCTCTGAATAATATTTGTTCTCGTATTCTGCCTGAGATCCGGTATTTTTTATACTTAACAATACGGTATTGCTGTATTGTCTTGCGCTTAACCGATAGCAACTTTCTTTTCCCTGTAAGATGATTTTGCTGAGAATGATGCTTAGCAGCGAACTAAGCTTTTGCTGATCTGTGTCCACCATAAAGGTGCAAGGGATATCGTTCATCACCAAAGAGGAGTGTTCAGCCGCTGAGGAAGTTAATGATTGAAGAATTTTTTTTACAATCGTATGCAGTGATGTTTTTTCATTTATCGTTTCTGGTTTTATCAGTTCCTGCTGGCTTTGCATAAAGGGGTTTTAATTGATTTTGGATGCTTCAGTTTAAAACTTCTGAAATGATATTTGTCAATGCAAAATAAAACATCTCCGAAAGACGAAAAATAGCCGAATCTGCCGATTGCCAGTAGGGTATTCTTTGCCGCTTATGTCAAGATTTAACTACAAATCCCGGGGAATTTTTATTTCCATTTTGCAGCCCTTGCCCGGTGCGGTGACCACATTTACTTCACCGTTGTATAATTTGGCGCGCTCGTAAATATTGGAAAGCCCGATTCCTCTTCTGGTAGTGTTGGGATCAAACCCGATGCCGTCATCTGCAATAGACAGGCGAATATATATTTCGGTGCAATCCAGGGTTAAACGGACATTTTTTGCGCGGCTGTATTTGACGATGTTTTTTGTTTGTTCCTGCACAATCCTGAACAGGGTGATCTTTTTATGCAGGCTCAGTGATTCTGCATCGCAGGTGTCGGGGTGATCAAAACCAATGCTAAACAAACCTGCATAATTCAGATCGCTGATCAGCGTATTGATGGCAGCGATCAATCCCAGCTGGTGCAGGTTTGGCATCACCAGTTCTTTGGAAAGTTTCCGGATCTCTTCGATGGCCAGAATGATGGCTTCCGATGTTTTTGTTTTGGTGACGAATGAATCTTCGTCATCTGCCTTTAGCATACTCAGGTACAATTGCGCGGTGGCAAGGATCTGGTTTACGTTGTCGTGGAGTTCGTGACCAATACGGGTGCGTTCATCCTGCTGGGCAATGATGATTGATTCCGCTATTTGTTTTTGCTTTTTCAGTTTCTCTTCAAAGAGCTGGGATTCGAGGTATTTGGTTTCCGAAACATCCAGGGAAGAACCGATCATTCTGATCGGCTGCTCTTTTTCATATACGATAAATCCGCGGCTGTGAAAGATTTTGAAGTTGCCATCAGCACATTGAAAGCGAAATTCATCTTCCCAGGACTGTTGTTTTTTTTCCACCAACTCTGCAATTTTTTTCTTCATCTTAGCCCGGTCATCCGGATGGATCCGTTCGAACCACCATTCCAGGTCATGGGATTTATGTATCCTGAATCCTATTAATTTGCGGAGCGCTTCATTGGTAAAAATTTTTCCGGTTTGCAAATTCCAGTCCCAGATCGCTTCGGAAGCTGCCTTGTTTAGGTAAAGCAGTCTCTCGTTTACTTTTTTTATTTTTTCTCTCGAACTATAGGAGTCTGTAATATCAAGGGCCTTACCGCCGATGAGCATCGTTCCTGCTCCGTCGCTGACCGGAAAAATACTGATCTGAAAAACCCTTTCTTTTCCGTCAGCCATTAAAGATTTGATCACGCTGTGGTCTGGTATTTTTTTCCTGAGCACCGATGCATGCCGGTGATGAAAAATCGTTGCGATCTGGTGGGGAATGAGCTGGAACATTTTTTTACCAAAGGCAGATTCGTCACCATGGAAATATTCAAGCAAAGCGGTATTGGCAAAAACGAGATTTTCCTTTTCATCAACGATCCAGGTAAAATACGGACTGTTGTTCATGAAGGCACTAAAAAGAAATTCTCTTTCCCTGATTTTTATTTCCAGGTTCTTTTCACGCGTAATGTCCAGGATGGAAGTGACCACCGAAGAAGGTTTGCTTTCATTGTTTTCAAACAGGGGTTGGGCATTACACATTAACCATTTGATGTCTTTTTGTTTTTGAAACCGGATGATGACATTGTTTTGTGTTTCTCCGGTCAGTAAAGCCCGCATAAACGGTGTATCCTGATCCTGTAATTTATTGCCTTGTTCGTCCTGTATTGCCAGGAGCGCATAGATGTCTTTTTGAGAATAGAGATTTTCAATGGTGGTTTCAAAAATAGCCGCTGCCCGGGGATTGGCGGCAATGACAGACCCCGCCGCATCACGAAAAATGATCCCGGTGTTCAGTCCGTCTACGATCGCCTGGTAATTGTGTTCAGCAATGTGAGAATATTTTTTCAGTTGTTCTTCTCCTGCAATATCATAACCCAGGCAAAGAAATTTATTTTTGTTTTTTCCATGGGCGCCCAGGTTTTTGATTTCCCATTTTGTCCAATGCGTCTTGCCGTTAAGGATGCGGATCTCCGCAGAAAATGCGGCATTGGTTTTATCACAGTCCTTCAAACGAAGCTGCAATTGGTCACGGTCTTCAGGATGCACCAGCTCCAAAAAATTTTTGCGGCGCATGACTTCTCCATGATGATTGACCTTGCGCAGAAAAGGAGCATTGACAAAACTAAGATTTCCGGCAGCGTCGATGATCGATAAATAAAATGGTTTTTGGCGTTCCAGGGTGTTTACCCAATGACTTACCGGGATAGATAAAGTTTTCAAGGGATGAGGGATTAAAAGATTGAACGATACTGACTATTTAATAAGCTTCTTCAATTACTTCTGAGATCGATTCAAAGTCTTTGGATTTATCAAAAAAATGCTGGGCGCCCAGCTTCTTGCATATCTTTCCGTATTCGGGCGTTGCGTGATTGGAAATCATGATCACCAACACCTCCTGGTCTTTTTCACGGATCTCCCTGAGCAATTCGATTCCGCTCTTATCCGGCAATTGGATATCCAGCAATATAAAATCAGGTCTTATTTCGGCAAGCATCTCTATGGCTTCTACATAAGAGCCTGCATGGATGACAAAGGCGACATTGTCCAGGCTTTCCAGCATGGGTATCAACCGGTCAACGACAACGATCGAATCATCTACGATCAGCAATGTTTTTTTCCTATTCATGGTATGGGTCAATTTTTCACAAAGAAAACTATTTGTGCCTGGGTGAAATATAGATGATGATGCCTGATTGCTGTAAGTATTTTTACGAAGACCATGTAGTTTATTTACTACTTTGTCGCAAAAGGGATCCGATGCTTTCGGACAAGCCATCGAAACCGGAGGACTTGTCAATGAAAAAGGCAGCTCCTTCCCGAAGACAAAGCTGTCGGTAGAAATCGGTTGACTGGTTGGTAAACATGATCACGGCAACAGCCGGTTTATGTTTTTTGATATAGCGGAGAAGACCGATGCCATTGCCATCGGGTAAATTGATATCTAAGACAGCAACATCAGGATCTTTTTCATTTATTGCCTGTAAGGCCTGCTGGTAAGTATTGCAAGTCAGCACAAGATGCTCGCTTGCTAAAGATTCAAGAAAAGCGATCAGCCGGTCAATGATAATGACGGAGTCATCGACAATCAGAATTATTTTTTTTGCTTGCTCCGGCTTGTCCATGCTGACTTTTTTTTGCTCAAAACTAATATGCAAAAAAAAATCCTCCAATAGACCAAGACTCCAATTCCCTGTAGTCCGATGACTACAAACCATTTTTTCAAAGTAGCTTGTACTCAATGGCATAAAGGGTCAGGTCAGCGTTGGTTTTTAGATTCATTTTTTCCATTACCCGTGCCCGATAGGTGCTGATGGTGCTGACATTGAGGGAGAATTGTTCGGCAATTTCAGAAACGGATTTGCCTGCTGCAAGGAGTTTCAGGACCTCAAATTCCCTGTCCGAAAGCAACTCATGCAGGGGCTTGGTATTGTCCTGGTCCAAACTGGATGCGAGCTTTTCAGCAACAGACGCGCTGATGTATTTTTTTCCAAGCATGAGTTGGTTTACGGCTTTGACCAGTTCTTCCGGGGCTGAATCTTTATTGAGATACCCCGAGGCACCCGCTTTAAGCACCCTGAGCGCATATTGATCTTCCGAATGTACGCTGAGGATGAGAACCGGGAGTTTGGGCTGATCCTGCTTTATTTGCTGGAGCACTTCCAGTCCGCTTCTTCCGGGCATGGAAATGTCAGAGATCACCACATCCCATTTATGCTTCAATATTTTTTTAAACATCTCTTCGGCATCAGCGACTTCCACAATTTCTGCAAAAGGAAAAGCTTCCAGCAGGATCTGTTTTAGCCCCCTTCGAACTACTGAATGGTCGTCAGCTATTAAAATATGTTTCATCGTAACGTATATTTATGTGTTAGAAGAAAGTGGTATGGTAACTTCTATTTCTGTTCCCTGTTGCAGTTTACTGTCAATGACCAGGCTGCCCCCCATCATCGATGCCCGTTCTTTCATGCCCACCAGACCCCAGGTTTTTTTAATGCCTGTGGAGGCGGTATCGAACCCGATTCCGTCATCACTTATTTTCAGTACGATGCTCTCTCCTTCCAGCAGCAGCGATATCCGGACATTCGATGCTGATGCATAACGTGCTACATTGGTAAGGGATTCCTGGCAAATGCGGAAAAGACAGATGGAAACACCTGCATGGAAAACCATACCCTCCAGGTCGCTGAAAAATCGTGTGGTAATTCCTGCTCTCTTACTGAATTCATCACACTGCCATTCGATGGCAGCGACCAGCCCCAGGTCATCCAGTATGCTTGGACGAAGCTCCGTAGCAATTCTTCTGACTGTCTTGATCGAACTGTTTAGTAGTTGCTGGATGCTTTGAATTTTTTCAAGGACAACAGCATCAGTTGATGACAGCCTGTTGGTCAGCGAGGACATATCCATCTTCAGACCCGTCAGCTGTTGGCCGAGTTCATCGTGGATCTCGCGGGCAACGCTGCCCCGTTCTTCCTCCCGCACAGACTGCAAGTGAGCGGAGAGCTCACGGAGCTGTTGGGTGGTCTGCAATATTTCTTCACTGGCTTTTATCCTTTCTGTTACATCACGATAGTTCGCTACGATGGCGTGCACCCCCTGCAGGTGCATTAAATTCGTAAACGTTCCTTCTGCCCAAAAATAATCTCCCTTGGCCCGGCAATACCTGACCCGGTAAGGAACCGGAACTCCCTGGTTTTTTAAGGACTCTGCAAATTTATTTTTAAACGCTTCCAGGTCATCCGGATGAGCATGACTGATGGTATCTTCAGTCAGATTATCTCCGACCATTTTGATGCCGGACGGACTCCTGTACGTAACATTTGAAAATTCATCCAGCAGGGAAATACCTTCGACGCTGTTTTCGATGAGCGACCTGAAATGCAACTCTCTTAAAACAAGCTCTTCTTCCACGCGCTTTTTTTCAGTGATGTCAGCACGGATAGCTACATACTGGTATGGTTTGCCCCCTTCATCCAGGAAGGGTATGATGGTTGTATCCACCCAGTAGACCGTCCCGTCCTTCGCTCTATTTTTTAATTCCCCCCTCCATATCTTTCCACGGGCAATCGTGACCCATAAATTGCGGATGAACTCCTTGGGGTGGTGACCTGAGTTGATGATCCGGTGATCCTGTCCGATCAATTCAGCACGGGAATATTTAGAAATGTTGCAGAAATTATCATTTACATAATTGATGATTCCCTTCTGATCGGTGATCGCGACGATACTGGATTCGTCCAGCGCAAATTTATAATCTGATAATTCTTTGACTGTCAGCTTGATCTTTTCTTCAGCATTGACCCTGCCGGTGACATCACGGTAATTGAATACGATGGACTTGATGTTTTCATCATGAAGCAGATTGATGATTATCCCTTCTATCCAGATATAATGACCATGCTTATGCAAACTGCGGAAGAACACAGGCACATGTTTGCCCGGATTGGTGATGGTCTCAACAAAAGCAACGGACATTTTCCTGGCATCGTCCGGATGGATAATTTTTTGTGCAATCTCAGTTCCTTTTATTTCTTCATTAGTCCAGCCGGTGATGCGTGTTGCGGACGGGCTGCGGTAAATGACTCTGAAGGATTCATCCATCAATGAAACGATGTCGTTATTATTTTCAATCAGCGCACGGAAGCGTCTTTCATTCTTGGATATTTCTTCGGTCCTTTCCCGCACCTTTTGCTCCAGTTCTTGATTTAATTTTTTCAATTCATCTTCGAGTGCTTTGCGTTTGCTGATATCCCGTATGATAAAGACGATAGCCGTCGTCTCTCCGTTCAGATTTTTTACTTCATTTGCAGTCACCGACCCAAAAAAAGATGAACCGTCTTTATGAAAATAATTCATCTCCGTTTTCCAAATACCCGTTGCAGCAACTTCTTGCTCGATCTCTTCAATTTCTTTGCTTGCCAGTTTTGTGAATCCAAGTTCTGCAACGGTTTTCCCAATTGCCTCCTGCGGGGAGTAGCCAAATAGTTTCTCTGCACCCCGGTTCCAGCTGATAATGCGTTTGTCCATTCCTCTGGAGAGAATGGCTTCGGAGGAATGTTCTATTATGGTGGCCAGATAGGTTACCTCTTCCCGAAGCTTTTTTTCTTCCGTAATATCAAAATTTACTACAACGTACCCGGTGATCCCGCCATTGGTGGTTCTTATGGTTGTCGTAGAAGCCTGTACGCAGATCGCTTTCCCTTTTTTTGTTTTCCTCAGTAGTTCACCGGTCCAGTAATCCCGGTTTGTCACTTCGGTTATGGCAGTGCCCAATTCTTCTTCTGTGATGGCTGTATGCAATATTTCATTCGGGTCCTTACTCAATGCCTCCTGTTTTGTATAGCCATAAAGATCCTCGGCACCGCGGTTCCAGTTCTTTATCCTGAATTGATGATCGAGGGTATAGATGGCATCATGCGAGAGGTCTATCTGAGTGTTCAGCAACTCAAGTTCTTCCTGCGCCTTTTTTATTTCGGTCATGTCGCGGGTGACTTTGGCAAATCCCCTCAGTTTACCCTGTTGGTCATGGAGGGCGGTGAATACTATATTTGCCCAAAACCGCGAGCCGTCCTTGCGGACCCGCCAGCCTTCTTTTTGAAAATGGCCATGCACCGCTGCAAAATTGAGATTTTGCATGGGCTCTCCTTTTTTAATGTCGTCGGCGGTGTAAAAAATGGAAATATGTTTGCCAATGACCTCGGGTCCCTGGTAGCCTTTGATCTTTTCTGCTCCTTTATTCCAGGTGATTATAAAGCCATTCGTATCAACCACGAAAATGGCATAGTCCTCCACGCTGTTGATCAGGTGTTTGAAAATTTCTTCGCTGGCAAAAAAACCGTCCGGTGCGTTCAACTGCACCATAGTCTTATTTTTTAATGGTGCACGGAGAAGTTCAGATAATGTTTATCAATAGATTTAACCAGCATTTCATAGATCATTCGTGCACCTATTCAAGGTACTAACATTTATCGTTCCATCTTTTAAAAACATTCCGGGATTATTCACATAAGGAGAATTATTTTGGCTTTCTAAGCATAAACCCTTATGATTTTTTGCGGGATAATTTGAGGTGATCTGACTTTAAATCTTATCCGGTCATGCGGTATATCGCCCATTTTTCCAGCTTGCTCAACAGCTCTTCAATCTTCACCGGTTTGCTGATATAATCATTCATTCCTGCATCCAGGCATTCTTCCTCGTCACCTTTCATGGCATTCGCAGTTAAAGCGATGATCACGGGCTGGGATCCGGCTTTTTTCCTGATGAGGCGTGTAGCTTCCAAACCATCCATGTCAGGCATCTGCATATCCATCAAAATGATATCAAAATCCTTTTCCCTGGTCGCCTGAACAGCCTCAATTCCATTTTCTGCAAAATCGGGTTTAAATCCCATCCTGTTCAGGATATGCATGATCACCTGCTGGTTAAAGGGATTGTCTTCGGCAACCAGTATCTGTACAGGAAATTGTTGAGCAAATTCCGCCGGCATTTTCTCCGGAGGTTTTTGCGGCTCCCCAGCAGCATGGCTTTGTTGTAAAGCTGAAAGTATATGCTTAGCCAGGATATGCTGCCTGATGGGTTTATTTAATGCCGAATGAAACAGACCAGGATTACTTTTATAATATTCATCTCCGAGTGAACTTAATAGAATCAGCGGAATGCCCGGGAATGTCAGGCGGGTATTCTCTGCGAGCCTCAGCCCGTCCATACAGGGCATCTGCATGTCAGTCAGAATAAGGCTGCAATCCGGATTGGAAACAAGCAGTTCCAGCGCCTGTCGTCCCGAAGAGGCGAGAACCGGTACCAATTTCCACTGCTCCAGCTGGCTTTTTAAAATGGCGAGGTTGGTCAGGTTATCGTCTACCACCAAGATCTTTTTACCTGCCTGATCGCTCATCTGGTGCTGACCCGTCCTGCTCTCTTCTTTACCGGGACTGGTCTTTAGGGTAAATGAGAATTCAGAGCCTATATCCGGCTCGCTTTGCACGACGATGCTGCCACCCATCTTAGCCACCAGCTTCTCGCAAATGACCAGGCCGAGTCCCGTCCCGCCATACTTGCGGGTGGTGGAGGAGTCCACCTGCGAGAAAGCCTTAAACAGCTGCCCGATTTTTTCATTGGGGATACCAAGACCGGTATCCCTGACGGAAAATCCAATCTCCAGCTGTTCACTTTCATGAGCCGGGACGCGGTAAACATGGACGAATACCTCCCCCTTCCTGGTGAATTTCACGGCATTTCCGACTAGGTTGGTGAGAACCTGCCTGACGCGGATGCTGTCACCCTCAATGTGCAGGGGCACTCCGGTATCGATCTGGTACAAAAGGTCAATTCCTGAATGGGCGGCTTTTGTTCCGAAGATATCCAGCACGTCTTCTATGGAACCGCGCAGGTCCACGTTTCCTTTTTCCAGTTCGAGATTGCCTGACTCTATTTTTGAAAAATCCAGGATATCATTAATGACGTTCAACAGTCCTTCCCCGCAGGTGATTATCGTTTTGGTAAACAGGCGTTGCTCATCGGTGAGCATGGTCTCGGATAAGAGAGAAGACATGCCGATGACGCCGTTCAGCGGGGTGCGGATCTCATGGCTCATCGTTGCCAGGAATATACTTTTGGCCTGGTTTGCCTGCTCAGCGTCATAACGCGCTTTTTGGGCTTCTGTATGTGCCAGGTCCAGGTCCAGGTTGGTCTTTGTCAGTTCCGCATTTGCCCTTGCCAGGTTATCTTCATTGCGTTTTCTTTCAGCCATAACGATCACCTCTTCCTGCAGCCTTGCTGTTTCCAGGGTTTGTTCAATTTGTATTTCATTGTATTTTTTGAGCTGGTATGCCCAAAGTCCGCATATAAAAAAAATAGTTACGGCCAGGATGATGTGAATGATGAATGTTTGCAGTTGCAGTCCCTCCAGTTCGGTGAAATATATTTTAGAAAAACCAATATTTTGCAGGTAACCAAAAAGACCATGATGAACGGCTACCACTATCGCCAGGGGCAGTTGCAATTTCCAGTTCTGGTAGGTAATCAAAATGGCGCTGGCGATAAATGCCGTAAAATGCATTTCAAAAAGGCCATGCATCTGGTAAATAAACTGCGCCATAAAAATTCCGAGGATCGCGCTCAATACATATTGATATATCCGGGAATTTGGCAGCCACCACTTTATTGAATAATAAGCCAGGAGGTTCATCGAACCAATGCCAATCGCGATCAGCCAAGTGTCGTAGAAGAAAGCCAGGGCAAGACCGGTTATGAAATAACCAGGTACAAAATAGTTCATCAGCTTGTCGGAACGTTTCTTTACCGCAAGGGCAAATACTTCTTTTCCTGTTGTCTCCGTTGCTTTTTGTTTTTCGGTCATGGACTTTATTTTTTGCAATTAGGCAAACTGCAGCCATAGGCTTTTAATGCACTTGGATCTTCTAAACGGATTGGATGACGCATCAGGAGCGCCAACAGGGCTATCTCAGCATAATTGGTCTTGCTGTCTGCACAATAGCGACTCTTGTTATAATTACCCCGGTAATAGAGCCTGTCTGCGCTGTCGATGATCACCGCCTGCGGCGTTGAATAAACCCCGCAGGCCTTTGCCATACTGCTGTCAAAATAGACCGGCAGGTCCAGACCAAATTTTTCGCAGATTTCCCTGGTTGTGTAGTGGGAACTGCTCATTACAACGATCGCAAAATCCACGCTCCCGCCATACTTTTTTACCAGTCCCCTGAAATAAGGCATATTGAAGCGGGAACAGGGGCATGACGGATTGAAAAAATGCAGAAAAATGCTTCTTCCGGGGGCCGATCTTATTTTTTTGCCCAGGTAAACAGGTGAACCGGTTTGGATCGCATGGTAATCATTTGGAACAGGCGTTGGCAAACTATATTTCCAATCAGTATACCAGAACAGGGCAACGATGCCGCTGAGCAATAAAGTGATCCACGCTATCATCAAAAATTTTCGCATTTCCGTATTTTTTAAAAAACGTTCGTTCACTAAAAACCATCAGGCAATGCAGTTCTTTTTTGATCAATTAGTCCATTAAACTACTGGTGGCTACAGGGAATCACCCATAGGGAATGGCGCGGCAACCTCGTTGTAGCCGTTCCACTACAGCGCCTAGGGCCTTTTAACTATAAGACATCGGTGGTTTGTACTATTGAAAACGGCGCTCATTTTATTTTTCTTTGCGGATATCCTAAAAAAAACCCATTATGAAAAAACTATCCTTTATGATTGTCGATGATCATGAAGTTATCCGGTGGTCCCTGCACCAGTTTCTTTCCGGACATGAGAATTATGAGGTCATTGCGCAAACGGGCGACAGCACACAAGCCCTTACACTGGCGACGGAAAAACGGCCTGATTTTATTTTTCTGGATATCAACCTCAAACCTGCTAATGGTTTTGAGGTATTGCAACAGGTCAGAAAATTATCCCCGCTGTCCAAGGTCATTGGCTTTTCCATGCATACAGAGATCGCCTATGCTAAAAAGATGATACGGCTGGGGGCCAGGGGCTACCTCACCAAAAATTCACCAATGCCTGAACTAAGGGAAGCCATCGAAGCAATCATGCATGAAAAAATTTATCTGTGCAGGGAACTCAAAGACGCCCTTTCCATGCAAATCATCAGCGGAGATAATGAGACCCCTGACCTGAACATACTTTCGGAACGCGAGATGCAGGTGGTGGGACTCCTGCGCGAAGGTCATTCCTCAAAGACCATCGGTGCGCAACTCTATATTGCGGCAAACACCGTTGAAGCGCACCGGGCGAACATCTTAAAAAAATTAAAAGTAAAGAACAGCGTGGCGCTGATGTATTATTTACGTTCTGCTGCCTTTGAAGGATGAAAAAAACATTTTCTATGAATAAATATGGATGCGATAATAGTTTAATTAACTACTCATGTAAAAAATCAGGTGAGCAATACCGGTAGTTTTTTGTTTTCCCGTTAATCTTTTCGAAGAATCCGATCCCAATGAGCCAACCCATAGTAAAAAGAATAAATATTTTCCTCTCGGCAGACCAGCACACGATCACCGAATGTTTTAACATGAATGATCCGGCACCTATTTATAAGAGACAGCTCAGCCATGACTTCGAGGGGTATATATTGCGATCCATCACCGCTGCAAAAAGATATTCTGTATTCGGGTATAAAATAAATTGCCGGAGCTATGCCGACAAGCAATATACCGAACCGCTGGTCCTGGCGATCCGGCGTCATTTTTCAGAAAAAAAAGCGATGAAGGAATTTGAGTTTGAAAAATTCAAAAAACGCACCTACACCTTGCTATTCATCAGCCTGGCAGTGGTCATGGTATGCCAGGGAACCATTCCGCTCTTTTTGCATGCGGAGCGCGGACTCCATTCCGGTCTTTCCAATACTGTAGATGTTTTTAGCTGGGTGATCCTGTGGAGACCCATCGATAAATTGATATTCAGCTGGAACCCTTATTTAAAGGAGATCGCTATTTTGAATAAACTGGCAACAGCCGAAGTAATACTCTTAGATGAAGCACATTAACCGGATAAACCCGTTTTGTACGCTGTCATCTGCGGCAGCAGCCCAAATAAATTTTGGATTTGAGGACTATTATCTTGCCCCCTGTCAGGCCGAAAGGCCGCTTCTGAGATCCAAATTTAATTGGGAGTTGCCCCGCTGCCTGTTTAATGCTGCGACAACAATCGCATCTCATACCGTGGCAGCGTTGAACCGTGAATTTTCTGCCAAAACCGATAAAAGAAAATATTTTCTATGAACCGCATTTACATCATCATACTTGCCCTGATCATTTTTTTCCTGGGTCTTTTTTACTGGTCAATCTGGTGGCTTGTGATTGGTATCGCCGGAGGAACAGTTTTTGCCATTTACCAGTTTCACGTTTCAAGGATGCGCAAAGTGGAAGCGGCAAAAGCAGAGACAGAACTTCAACTGGAAGAAAAAACAGATCAGGTAGAAAATTTGAAGGAAAAGATCAATAAGGCCAGGCAACAGGTTGAACTCGCCAATAAATCCAAAACCACCATCCTGGCAAAGATCAGCCATGAGATCAGAACCCCGCTCAACGGAATGCTGGGCATGGCGTCACTGCTTGCCGAGACAGGGCTCAGTGTTGAACAAAAAGAATATGCCAAAACCATCAAACGCTGCGGGGAAAACCTGCTCGGCGTAATCAATGATATTCTCATAGAAGATATCCTTGCATTTTCACGAATGGGTTCAGCAAAGACCGAGTTGGAACAAATGGATTTTGACCTCTATGATTGCGTAGAGGAAGTCCTGGACATGTTCACAGCCAAAGCTGCCGATGCCGGTCTTGAACTGATGTACAGCATCAGCAATAACACCCCCAATAAGCTCAACGGCGATGCACTGCGCCTGAGGCAGGTCCTGATGAACCTGCTGAGCAATGCCATTTCTTATACGCACAGGGGAGAGATAATCCTTTCCATCCATGCTGAGAGAACGGGAAAATCAGATGAGCTTGTTTTATGGGTGGAATTGCGTGATACGGGGATAGGAATCGAGGAAGAGAAATTAAAAAGGCTTCTGCAATCAATTCGGTATACCGGTGCCATACCCTTGCATGGCCAGGGAGACCAGGGACTTGGACTCACCATATGTGATCAATTGATCAACCTGATGGGAGGTCAGTTGAAAATCGAAAGCAGTTTCGGCAGGGGTACTGTCGTGAGCTTCTCCATAAAAACCAACACAGCCATTCAGCTCCAACGTCCCGAAAAAAATATTGTCATGCCCGGAAACGAAAAAAAGA